>NZ_JCACKG010000178.1:0-4083 GCF_059505265.1 Myxacorys chilensis
AGTTTCCGAGGAAGTGAATTCGCTCAACATTTAAGTCTTAATTCTGACACTTTCTCATTTTGCGCCGATATTTGGGAACGAACACAACATGATACTTGCAATCCCACTTACTGTGAGAAAGGCTTTGATAGAATTCCGACCTGTTGTTTTCTCTCCTACGGTTGTCTCAAGCCACCGTGGGAGTTACTTTACGTCGGCAACGTGACGCTAGGAACGCTCAAAGCTGGGTGGGTCCACTGGTTGAACCAGTGGCTTGCTTTTGATGCGGAGGCAAACCACATTTACAGAAGCAAAAACGCATGACCTTGAAGCCTTTGCTAAAGTCAGAGTTCTGGCTTTAGTAAATCTGCCTGCTCCTAATCTTCAGAGTTTTTGAACTGAGGTCTGATTCATCAACAGAGGCATAGGAATTGCCTATAAACCTCAATTCATCGACTTCTATCAGCTTCCTCTGCATAAAACTCAAAAAGCAGACGTGTTGAATCAGGGAAGCGGGCAAACCCTTTGCAATCCAGCAACGAAGACTTTGCCTACCTCTACATTTATAGGTCTGATTCACTAATGGAGGCATGGAAACTGCCAATAGGCAGAAGATTCCGAAATCTTTTGTAACCTCTAAAACTTGCCGTTGTCATTCAACAATGGCTCGACAACCAAAAGTACTACTTTTTTGCAGACTCGATTATTAAGGAGAGAATCATGAACACCAAACTCATCCAAAGAAATTTGATAAAGTTCGATCTCAAGCACATTACCGGAATGATGCTAGGAACACTCGCGATCAGCACACTCACTTTTAGTCTGACTCGTCCAGCGTACAGTGCAAATGTGTCTAATGGAAGTCTGAATTGCACAACGCAGGTGAACCGCACCGCAGCAACAGCGACATGCACTGGAGCAGGAAAATGGCGATTACGAATTGACTGTGCCTACCAGGGTGATTACGAGGGTGAAATGGTATCTCAAAAAGGTGGTACGGTTCAGCAGCGAGGTGAATGCAGATTCAAAGCTCGCAATGCAACCGTTGAGTTTAACTAAATCGCGATCGAATTGCATCAGGCATCTTCGCATCTACTGAATCGTAATCTCATAGTTTTCTCGGCAGTGCCGGGGACTCCCAGCTTGCATTACCACTGCTTCAAGTATCAGACAGGTTTGGTGGAAATAGAAATCTGTCGTCACTCGATGAAGACATGAAGATTGCCTGCTAGCAAAAGAACTAAGGATTATAGATTTAGTAGAATCGAACTTCGGCCCTAGCGAATGGAATTCGCGGCTACACAAACGAAGTCCACCGAACGCGGATTGCTGGCTCACAAGCGCTCGATTATCGAAACCATCATTGACCAACTCAAGAGCATTTCTCAGATTGAGCATTCCCGCCATTGCTCTCCGGTCAATTTCTTGGTCAATTTGGTTTCTTTGGTTGATTGCGTATTGCGATCAACCAAAGAAACCATCACCTCATCTAGAATTCGCCATTCGACTAATGTAGTGCGCAACTTGAAAGGACTTGCTCTAGAGCACATCCAATAGTTGGGGAAGATGCGGTCGCGGAGATTTCAAAGGTGCCCTCTAGGGTACTGCAGAGGTTTAACCCGTCTTCTAGGCTAAAGCAACAGTCATCGCAACGTCGTTGTTATCTGCTGTCGCTAATCCAGGTCGTCGGGCACTGATACCAAAGCAACTCTTACCGCAGAACAAAGGGCTGTTACTGCCCTCGTCCTGCTTAACCTGATCAACCTTAGTAAAAAAGTTACTTATGTCAGACTCAATTCTCGCTTGGAATGAAGTAGCACTCGAAGCTAACCGCATCAGCCACACTGAGGCAGACAAGAGAGAGCAAAATGGACCCACGCTCAGCTCCCGCGCCTTAGCGATCGTTCATCTGGCGGTGTATGACGCCTATGCTGGCATCAAAGGGAATCCATCTAATTTACCGCCCTACCTACCTGGACTACCGCCTGCTCCCGCCAATGCCTCACCACAAGCGGCAGTGGCAGGGGCCGCCTACGAAACGTTAAGAAGTCTATTTTCCCAGCAAACCGCTTTTTTTGATACCAAGCTGGCAGAACTCGGCAACCCCTCCGACCCTGGGCACGAATTTGGAGTGCAAGTCGCGCAGGCAATTCTGGCAGATCGAGCCAGCGATCCGAGTGATAATTCTGATGGCTACATGCCGTCCCCAGATCGATACCGCCATCGCCCTGACCCCGACAACCCCAGTCAAGGGTTTAACGCACCGTTTTATGGAGCGAAGTCTAAGGGATTCGCGATTACGGAGCGACACGAACTAAAGGCTCCTCCACGGGGAGATGCTGACTATGTGAAGGCGTTGAGGCAGGTGCGCCGCAAAGGCGTGATGCCTGAATTGATCGGAGCACTGCCCGAATCATTAGAGGTTAGACAACGAACCCCAGATGAAACTTTGATTGGCATTTTTTGGGCTTACGACGGTGCGATCGGGCTAGGAACACCACCACGCTTATACAATCAAATTGTTCGCCGAGTAGCGATTGCTAAAGGGAATACAGAAGATCAAAATGCTCGTCTGCTTGCCTTAGTGAACGTAGCCATGGGCGATGCTGGAATTTTAGCTTGGGATCAGAAATACTTTCACGATTTCTGGCGTCCTGTTGTCGGGATTCGTGAACATGATCTCTCTTTCGGTTCAGCGGCAACCGAAGCGAACAATAATATTTCAAACGATGGTGATCCGTTCTGGTTGCCGTTAGGTGCACCAAAGTCAAACATTGTGAATCGAAGATTCTTCCCAAACGCCCCCATGGATCCTCCAACGAATCGATCGTCCTCCCCATCCCAGGAGGAATTAGAAAGGGCCGTGGATCAAGACCCAAGGCGCAAATGTGCTGAATGCCTCACCTTAAACAAGAACTTCACGCCAAACTTCCCAGCCTATCCATCAGGACATGCAACCTTTGGAGCAGCTGCTCTGCACATCACACGGCTATTCTATGGCGTGGACATCGGCAACCAAAAGCCTGATACATTGCTTGATGGACTCGATTTTATCTCCGATGAGCTTAACAGTGGAAATGCAAAGCTTGAGGGCGGCACCGAGGACAGTAGAGGCACTGTACGCCCCACTCATCGTCGCGAGTTTGCTGGTGGCTTGTGGCAGATGATTATTGAGAACGGACTCAGTCGCGTTTATCTTGGCGTTCACTGGGTTTTTGACGCCTTTAAGGTTAAACCGAATGGCGAACCTGACCTGTCGGAAAAATTCGGAGGTGTTCCGCTTGGTCTAGACATCGCGGAGGACATCTTCCGTAGTGGCATGAAAAAGTCGGCAGTCAGTTCACGCATCTAACACAGGGGTGTGGGCGATTTTGAGCATACTTTTAGACGCAAAACTTTTATGTCTAGTCTAAAAGTATGCCTTCGTAGGGGTCGAGCTGAGATACGTGTAAGATAATGCCGCGAATCTTGAAACCGTTTGCTGTACATACATTTTAAGCATCAGATCTTCTAGCGGTTACAATCCTGATTTGCTGCGCGGGAGGACAGAAGTCCTATCCTTTGAACTCTCTTCAGCAGGTTTTCTGAAACTCAGTACAGGTACAGCTTTTCGACCCATCTTGCACTTTTTTGCCCGTATTTCGGTTCAACCCCAATTACTCTCTAAATTTAAGCCATACCAAGATGGCTACCCGCCCTTTTATTAAACAGGAATCTATCCCTACATAACAAATGTTATTACTCCCAAAATATTTTCTTTTATTTCTTATCCGAAAATCTATAGCTCTAATCGGTAATTCTCAAAGTATTTGAATGAACGTCGCCGCCGTAAGCGGACTTGTATTACTTTGCTTCACTTGCACGCTTCACGGCTCGACTTCGCTCAACAGCACCCTTCGGACGCTGCAGTTTCTGGACGTAGCAAGCTACGAGGAATCGACCCTAGGGAGATTGAAATTTAATTTTGAGTTTTCTCATTTACTTCCATCATGATTGCTTGTAATTTTCCAGCGATTACTAGGGGAAAGAAAATGTCAAGAAGAAATGTAGCAGAAGTAGGGCGAACGCATACGTTTCTTCATAATTGCAGCTGAAGAGTTGAAC
>NZ_JCACKG010000179.1:0-4056 GCF_059505265.1 Myxacorys chilensis
GCATGGCGTCGCCCATGGATTCGGCCAGAGGGACGCGGAAGAGCCGCGCCTGAAGGTCGGTGATCGTGCGGGTCATGGGAAGTCAGGCCTTGGTTGCGGTAGGGCGGGCGAGCCGCACCTGAAGGAGGATCACGACGAGGAGGAAGGCGCCGCGGATCACCGACTGCCAGTAGGCCGACAGCGAGATGACCCCGAGCCCGTTCTCGAAGTTGAGGAGGTTGAAGACGAGGCCGAAGAGCAGCGCCCCGGCGACGGTGGCGGGGACGGATCCCATGCCACCTGTCAGCAGCGTGCCGCCCACGACGACGGCGGCGATGGCCGCGAGTTCCCAGCCCTGCCCCTCAAGCGGCTGGCCGGCGCCGTAGCCCGAGGCGAGGAAGACCCCGGCGAGGCCCGCCATGGCGCCCGAGAAGAGATACACGAAGGTCAGCGCGCGCGCGGTCTTGAGGCCCATGAGGTGCGCGGCCTCGGCGTTGCCGCCCACGGCGAGCACCGTGCGGCCGAGCGAGGTCTTCTCGAGGATGTACCAGGCCACGACCACCGCGACGAGCGCGACGAGGATCGTCCAGGGCAGCACGAGGCCAACCTTGTTCATGCCGAGCGCGGTGAATCCCGAGGTCCAGTCCACCGACACCGCGCGGTTGTCGGACACCACGAGCGCCGCCCCCTGCGCGCCGAGCATCGTGGCCAGCGTCGCCATGAAGGGCGGCAGGCGGAGCCCGACGATCAGCCCCGCATTGATCGCGCCTACGGCGAGACCGGTGAGCACCCCGGCAGGGAGCGCCACGAGGAGTCCATAAGGGCTCAGCAGCGCGGCGACCACCGAGGAGAGGGCCGCGACCGTCCCCACCGACAGGTCGATGCCCCCCGTCATGATGACGAGGCACATCCCGACCGAGATCAGGATGAACATCGAGTTGTACTGGAGAAAGGACGAAATGTTGTAGGCGGTCAGGAAATTGTCGTAGCGTAGCGCCCCGAGCAGGATCAGGAGCGCGAGCGCCACCCAGACCGTCAGGTGCGTGCCCCCGCCGAGAGGCCGCATGAAGCGGCGCAGGTTGAGGTCGAGCGGCTGGGCGGTCATGTGCGCCTCCGGCTGTCCTGGAGCCAGACCGCGACGACGATGATCGCGGCGGTGACGATGTAGGTGGCCTCGTCGGGGACGCCGTTGGCGATCAGCGTGTAGCCCACGAGCTGGAGGAACAGGGCACCGAGCAGCGTGCCCAGGATCGGCGCCCGCCCGCCCGCCAAGGCCGCGCCCCCTACCACCGCCGCGGCGATGGCGTTGAGCTCCATCAGGAGGCCGATGCGCGCTGCGTCCGAGGCGGAGTTCTGCGCCACCACGATGAGGCCCGCGAGCCCCGCGAAGGTCGAGCACAGGACATAGGTCCAGATCTTCGCCCGCGCAACGGGCGTGCCCGACAGCGCCGCCGCCCGCTCGTTGCCGCCGATGGACAGGAGGTAGCGGCCATAGATCGTCTTGCGGACGACCACGGCCACGACCAGCGTGAGCGCCAATGCGATCCAGCCCATGACCGGGATGCCGAGCCACCGCCCGGTGCCGAGCCAGGTGAAGCTCGGGTTCGAGAAGGTCTGGAGGTTGCCGTTGGTCAGAACCAGCGCGATCCCACGGCCCGAGATGAAGAGGATCAGCGTGGCAATGATGGGCTGCACGCCCAGGAAGCTGACGAGCGCCCCGTTGAAGAGCCCGCAGCATGCGGCCACAAGGAGCGGCACGAGGATGGACAGCACCAGCCCGAGGCCGGGGTTGGCGAGGCCCCATTCGCTGCCGAAGATCAGGGGCGCGATGGCCCCGGCCACGGCCATGACGGCACCGACCGACAGGTCGATCCCACCCGTCGCGATCACCAGCGTCATGCCCAGCGCCACGAGGACGATGGTAGAGACCTGGCTCACGTTCACGGCGAGGGTCTGGAGGTTCAGGAAGTTCGGCGTGATCGCGACATTGAGGAGGAGGAGTGCCACGAGCGCGAGCGCGAGCCCGAGGAGCCGGCGGTCGAGGCGCGACCGGCGCGGCGGGGCGGGCTGCTCGCCCACACCGCCGAGGCCCCGGCCCGTGAGGCTGTTCTGCTGGCTCATTCGGCGGCCTCCGCCCTGGGCTCGTCCGGTGGCTCAGCGATGGCGTGGATCAACGAGGCTTCGGTGACGCCCGGGTTCGACAGGCGGCGGACCGACCGGCCCTCCTGCATCACGACGATGTTGTGCGCGCCCTCGATCAGCTCCTCGAACTCGGAGGAGATGAGGAGCACGGCGCAGCCCTCCTCGACCCGCTTGGCGATGATGTTCTGGATTTCGAGCTTGGCGCCCACGTCCACGCCGCGCGTGGGCTCGTCGAGGATGAGGAGCTTGGGCTCGAGCGCGAGCCAGCGGCCGAGCAGCACTTTCTGCTGGTTGCCGCCCGAGAGTTCGCGGATCGGCTGGTCCATGTCGGCGGTGCGGATGCCCAGCGCCTTGATGAAGCCCTCCACGATCTTGCGTTCGCGCGCCTCGTCCACGATGCCTATCTTCGACAGGCGCGGCAGCAGCGCGAGCGTCAGGTTCTCGCGCACCGAGAGGTCGGGGACGATCCCTTCGACCTTGCGGTCCTCGGTCAGGAAGGCGAGGCCGGCGGCAATGGCGTCGCGGGGCGAGCGGATCGCGGCGGGGCGGCCCGCGACCCTCAGCGAGCCCCCGGTCACGGCGTCCATCCCGAAGACGGCGCGCGCGGCCTCGGTCCTCCCCGAGCCGAGCAGGCCCGCGAGGCCCACGATCTCCCCGGCACGGACCGTCAGGTCGAGGTTGCGCAGGCGCCGGTCGGAGGAGAGCCCCTTGGCCTCGAGGAAGACATCGCCCGCGCGGGTCTGGCCGGTGGAGAGCTGGGTCATGCCGGCGGCCCGGATCTCGTCGGCGTCGCGGCCGAGCATCTGGGCGATGAGGTCGAGCTTGGTCGTCCCGGCGATGCGCGCCTCGCCCACCGTGCGGCCGTCGCGCATGATCGTGACGCCGTCGCAGACGACGAAGAGCTCGTCGAGGAAGTGGCTGACGTAGAGCACCGAGGTGCCGCGCGCCTTGAGGGAGCGGATCACGCCGAAGAGCGTGTCCACCTCCTTCTCGTCGAGCGAGGAGGTGGGCTCGTCCATGATGAGGAGCTTCGTGTCCATCGAGGCCGCGCGGCCGATGGCCACGAGCTGCTGGATGGCGGTCGGGTAGGAGCCGAGCGGGCGGTGGAGGTCGAGCTCGATCCCGAAGCGGGAGAGCACCTCGCGTGCGCGCGCGTCGGCGGCCTTCCAGTCGATGGCGCCCCAGGGCCTTCGCGGCTCGTAGCCCAGGACGATGTTCTCGGTCACGGTCCGCTGGGGGACGAGCGTCAGCTCCTGGTAGATGGTGGCGATCCCGGCCCATTGCGCCTCTCGGGGGGAGCGCAGGTCCACGGGGCGGCCCATGAGCCGCACCTCGCCCGCGTCGCGGGAATAGACGCCGGTCAGGATCTTGATGAGCGTGGACTTTCCCGCGCCGTTCTGGCCGATCAGGGCATGGACCTCGCCCGGAGCGATGCGGAGGCTCGCGTCGCGGAGCGCCGGCACGCCCGAGAAGGCCTTCTGGATGCCGGTCATCTGGAGAAGGGGCTCGGCCATCGTGGCGACCTCCGGGGTGGGATCAGGCGCCGCCCTGGACAAGGCGACGCCTGGATGCGGGTCCCCGGTTCGCGCCGGGAACCGTTCTGTTCGGTCGGACTCAGTAGGCTTCGTCGATGTGCTCGGCGGCGTTCTCGGGGGTGAAGATGCGGTCCTCGACCTTCACCCAGGGCTCGATGGTCTCGCCGGCGGCGTAGCGCTTCATCACGTCGCAGGCGAGCGGGCCGAAGAACGGCGAAGATTCCACCGTCACTTCCATCTTGCCGTCGATGATCGACTGGAGCGCGTCGCGGGTGCCGTCGATGGAGTAGATGAACACGTCCTCACCCGGCGTGCGACCGGCGGCCTCGAGCGCCTGGATCGCGCCGATCGCCATCTCGTCGTTGTGGGCGTAGACGATGTTCACGTCCGGATGCGCCTG
>NZ_JCACKG010000180.1:0-3935 GCF_059505265.1 Myxacorys chilensis
CGCAGCACCCGCATGAGCACCGGAGCGCCCAGGATGGCGAGGAGCATGCGGCGGAAGATCCGGCTCCAGAGGCATCAGCCGCCTTCTACCAGAGTGAAGCTGACGATCATCGCCTCGGTGCCGGGCAGGGGCTCGGGCGGATTCACCTCGCGGTGGATGCGCAGAGCGTCGATGCGGAGATCGGTGATGCCGGGGGGCTCGGGCGGCTCGAAGGAGGCCATGGCAATGCCGCCGAAGCGGCTCGGCGCGCCTCGGGCCAGGAAGGTGTCGGTCTCGGGAAGGACAGCGGCGGCCACGATGCAGAGAACCTGCGTCGGCAGGTTGTGCGTGAGGAGCTGAACTACGACGGCGGCTTCGTCGCGGGTCAGCACCGCCGCATCGGCGAACTGGTCCCGGCTCCACTCGCGCACCTCCGCGAGCGTATCCTCAAGTTCGGCGAGCGAGGTCTCGGGGGGCGGGAAGAGGCGCGCCCGGTGGTAGACCTCGGCCGGGCCGAGGAGGGCGCTGTCGCGCGCCTCGTCTTGGACCAGAATCCAGCCGTCCGCCTCGAAGCCCTCGACATAGCCGTCGAGCGTCGCGTGCGCGGCCAGGCAGGATGCGAAGGCTGGCCCGTGCGGACTCTGGGCCACGGCCGGTCCGGCCAAAGCAGCAGCAACGCTGGCAAAGGCCACTGCGAGGACCGTCGCCCGTGCGGAAGCCGCGCGGGCCGGCGTCATCTTGTGACCTCGTTTGAGAGAGCCGCATGATCACGTCGGCAATCTTTGAGAACGCGAAGCGTCATCATGATCCATCGGTCCTCCATTGGTCCCGAGGCGACCTCGTCGGTCCGAGCGACGTCGAAGAGAGGGCGATCATTGATCACGTCCAAATCCAGCGTGGGCATGGGCTGGACCACCAGGGCGATCCATTCCTCCCCCGTGGTCCGGCCCGACAGGTCGAACAGGAAGACCGGTCCATAGGCCTCGACCTCTTTCCGTTGCGGATCCGTGGTCTCGTGGACCCGATCGAAGTAGAGTACGTCGCCCTCAAGTCCGGCGTCCGTGGTGAAGCGCTGGTGCTGACGGACGACGTCGCAGTGGATCGTCTCGCCCAGGCCGTCGGCTGCACAGGTGTTGCGGATGGCAGCGAGCGCAAAGGTCTCGAAGTCGGAGGTCTCGGCCTCGGGGTTGCCTTGGAAGGCGCGAACATCGACCTCGGGGAGGAAGCCGTTCTCCGGGGACGGATAGCCAATCCCGATCCAGTCGGGCGCATACTCCAGGAGCGTGAGCCCCAGGGCGCGGCAAAGAATACCTCGGGAAGAGGGCTGAACCAAGTGGGCTCCTGGCCGGGTGGTTGGTTGGCGAGCGCAACTCCTGCTAGGCTGGATAGCAGGCCCGGAAGACCGAACCGCATGATGCCCATGATGCCACAGCCTTTCCGCAACTGTCTGCTCCGCCCGACTCGGGCCTCGAGGCAGCTATGACGCAGGGTGTGGGACAGGCGAAGTGGCGGATTCCCGACCTGCCGTGGCTCGGTACGGAATGCTTCCAGACACGGGGAAGAACTAAGGGGAATCTAGACGTGTACCTTGAGGTCGTTTGACCTCTGGAGAGTCCTACCAGGAGCAGCAGTCGGAAGCTGAGAAGGGCAGGGGAGATCCACGTATTCGGAGGTCAGGCCATCCTGACTTGAGGTCGATCCATAGCGATGGCTGTGTGCTGACACTGCATGTCAAGCCTTTGCACCTCAAGGATTGCGCTCATGTTCATCGATGTCCTGAAGCGGGGTGGCTTCGTCACCCTGATCTGCGGCCCCATGGCCCTCGTCTTCGCCCTGCTTGCGCAGGAGGCCCGGTCGACCGCCCAGGCTCTGGCCGACCATGGCCAGACCGCCATTGCCACGGTGATGGACAAGGAACGGGAGACCACTCGGCGCTCCACAGGCACCGGCAGCCAGCGGACCCGGACCTCCTACGAGGTGACCTATGTCTTCGAGGTCGATTCCCAGATCCAGCGTGTCGAGGTTGGGGTGCCGGAGGCGACCTACGACGACGTGGCGGTCGGCGACCGGGTCGAGATCCGCTACCTGCCCGAGGATCCGTCGCAAGTGGAAACCTATCCCGGCCAGATGGCAGGCAGCGGGACCGCCATGGGCGTCGCCGCGGCGGTGCTGGCGTTCATAGCGGTGATCGCCGCCGGGGTGGCCTTGACGCTTACCAGGCGCGCAAGGCTCCGGGCTCAGGCAGCCTGAGCAACTGACGGATGGTCCGGTTGTGGATTCCACCGGAATCGCGGTCTGTAGGCCGCCCTGGAGCCTTCGCATGATCCGGTTCGAGTATGAGACGGACCATGGCTACGTCCTGACCGGATCGCCCGACCTTGTGGCCCGACTAGGCATTCTGGACCCGTTCAGTCCGACTGAAGGACTCTTGTCATAGGGAGCTGTCTTCGGGGTCGGCAGGATGGTCTGGATCCAGCGGTCGCTGGACATGGATGTCGGTCGTCTCGAGTCGCCCCGGGCCGATGTTGCGGAACTTGTGCGGGATCCCGGCCGGGGCGAAGACGATCGGGCCGGCCCCGGCCTCGAATTGCTCCTCGCCCACAGTGAACAGTGCCGCCCCTCACGGATGATGAAGAACTCGTCATAGGGGTGGACGTGCCAGCGCGGCTCGGCCCCGACCTCCTCGGTGGCATAGAGGAGGACGGTGACGTCGGCCCTAAGGTCGTGCCCCTCGACGCGCCCCTTCCAGAGCGCGGGATGGGTGGCCCAGTCGGCACGGTCGAGAACCCGAGGCTTGCCTGGCATCATTGTCCTCTCGCCCCCTTCGGCCTTGGAGATTGCACCTTGGCGCGGCCGGGACCTACGGTCCAGATCGGCGCCAGCCCGGGTTGCTAGGCCATCCGTGCCAGGCGGCACGCCCGGCCATGGCCGGCGTACGCCGGCGCAACAGGGAGGTGTGGCCTGCGCCATCGGGGTGGGCCCTGACCGCTGGGCGAAACGGACTGGCCTGATCTCTTTGGCGCAGTTCCGCTTCAGGCTGTTTGGGGGAAGGCGCCGCGGACGAGGTCGCGCAGACCTTGCTCCTCGGGCTCGAACGCCGGTCCGGTGATACGCCTTAAGGCGGCCGCAGCCTCTCGCGTGCGCTGTGACGCCTCCGGGAGCGCGTCCGGCTCCGAGAGGCCGAACGATACCGCCGAGAGCGGGTCGAAGAGGAGGGCGCGCTCGAGGTTGGGCCAGGCGGCAAGATCGGGCTCCACGCCAGCAAGGCCGGCAAAGCCGCGGGCCATCGCGTTAATCGGGCGGCTTTGCGGGCCGTCCCAGGCTGTGCGGGCGGCGACGAGGCCAGCCTCCAATTCAGCCGGGTTGGGCGCCGCGACTGTGCTACGCCAGGCGTAGGGCACCCAGCGTGCCTGCTGCTCGAGGGCCGGGAAGCAGGGACCGACCAGGTCGTAGAGGCCGACGAAGGCCAGCCCGAGCAGATCGGGATGAAAGGGTAAGCATGGAGGTCGATGCGCACGCCGTCCAGACCGAGCACGGTCGCCACGTTGGGCGCGAGCCAGGGGAGCGGGAGACGGTAGCCGGTGCCGAAGAGGATTGCGTCAAACTCGTCGCTGGTCCCATCTGAGGAGCGAACGGTTCGACCCTCCACCTCTTCGATCCACGGCTTGGTCACCGTCCGTCCCTCGGCCACGGCGGGCAGGAAGTCGTGCGACCGGATGATCCCAGCGGCGAAGATGTCGGAATCAGTCTGTTGGGCCCCGAGCCGCTCCGCGCTCCCTCCCAGGCGGAGCGCCGTGGCCTTCAGTTCCTCGCCCAGGGCTTCGGACGGGCGATCTCGCCCACGAGCGTGGCGGCGCGGTGGAACATGACATGCTCGGTGGGCACGCCCGCCACGAGCTTGGGCAGGCCATAGCGCTGCCGGCGGTAGGCCGTGGTCACCTCGACACCGTTCTGGG
>NZ_JCACKG010000181.1:0-97867 GCF_059505265.1 Myxacorys chilensis
AGGGGACAGCCCTTCAACCTGCCAATGAACGATCTACAACTGTAGTATATTGCACCCTACACGATGACAGTTCTTTCGCTCCATCAACAAATTTTGCATCAAACGTATAGAAATCAGAACATAGCTGGCATTGGGCAAGATGAAAAGCATCCGCAAAATCTAAGCCACGCTCATGCCATTGCAAGACCTGCTCAGTTAATCTAGCGTTGCTTAAGTGAACATTTGGCAGCCCAAAGAGATTTTTGAATGCTGTGCGGATCTCATGAGACTGGCGCTTGTACGAAAACCGCAATACCCACTCTGTTTCAAGTAATGACTGTGTTGGGAATGAAAACAGCCTCAGATTGAAAAAGCTGATAACTTCTTTCGTACTGAAAGGCATCGTCTTGGGTCAGCAATCGAACCACAATATTTGTGTCAACGGCGATCATGCCATGTCTCCTCTACTCCGCGACGGATTGCATCTTCCATCTCCTCCAAACTGACGGGCGTTCCATCGTGTTTGAGACATCCCGCGACAGTATCTAAAGTCGTCTCTACAAATGGCGGTTTAGGTTTAAAGAGAACTCCGTCTCCAGTATCGATTGCGACGAATTCCTGTCCCACTTTCCACTGATGCATCTCACGCAGTACTTGAGGAATGGTGACTTGACCGTCGCTAGATAATTTTGTCGTTTCCATAAGCCGCAGGTAAACACGTCAGATTTTAGCAAGACTGCCGAGTCGCCTACACCAAAGCAAGTTCCGGTAAAGCCCCCTGCATTCGACCCAGCCAATCGATTAGATTCGACAATTGCTGATCGGCGCTCAGCATTCCCAGTCCTCGCACCGTCACTTTTCCTGGCATGAAGACGAAGCGCGATCGCAGATGATCGGGTAAGTTTTCTTTCAGCAAGTTCCACGCGGGTTCTTCCATTGGCGTTTCTAAAATGACGTGCTGTTTGCCTTCGGGCTTGATGCGAGAGAAACCAAGTTTTTTCGCGACTTGTTTGAGTTCCATCACGCGCAAGAGTTGTTGAGATGCTCCTGGAATTGTGCCATAGCGATCGTTCCAATCTGCCGCGATTTGCGTCAGTTCTTGCTTCGATTGAGCGGTGGCAACGGCACGGTAGGCACTCATCTTTTGATCAAGATCGGGAATGTAATCGGCAGGAATAAAGGCTGTGAGTTGCAGATCGATTTGTGTATCGTCCACTTGCGGAATCTCTTGACCCCGAATTTCTTTGATCGCGTCTTGCAGCATTTCCATATACAAATCAAACCCGATCGCGTCCATCTGTCCTGATTGTTCTGCACCGAGTAAGTTACCGACACCGCGAATTTCCATATCTCGAACTGCAAGCTGATAGCCAGAACCGAGTTGAGTAAACTCTTGAAGTGCCCGTAATCGCTGACGGGCCGCGTCTGAGAGTTGATGCTGTTTTGGATAGAACAGCCAAGCGTGCGCCTGAATGCCTGCCCGTCCCACTCGTCCCCGCAGTTGGTAAAGCTGCGACAGCCCAAATTTCTGAGAGTCTTCGATCAAAATCGTATTGACTCTGGGAATGTCCAATCCCGATTCGATGATCGTGGTGCAGAGGAGAATATCAGCATCGCCTGCGCCAAACGTGAGCATGACCGATTCGAGTTCCGATTCTGGCATTTGACCATGCGCGATCGCAATCCTTGCTCCCGGAACCATTTCGCGCAAGCGGGCTGAGATCTCTTCAATTCCCTCGACTCGCGGGACAACATAAAACACCTGTCCGCCGCGATCGAGTTCTTGCCGAATTGCCGATCGCATAATCTCTGGATCGTAAGACGATAAGTGCGTTTTAATCGGACGGCGCGAGGGCGGCGGCGTGGTGATCAAGCTCATTTCTCTCACGCCCGATAGCGCCATGTAGAGGGTTCTCGGAATCGGCGTTGCGCTGAGGGTCAGCACATCGACCTTTGTTCTGAGCGATTTAATCTTCTCCTTTTGATTGACGCCAAATCGCTGTTCTTCGTCCACCACGAGCAAACCCAGATCTTTGAAAGCGACGCCTTTTCCTAACAGTTGATGGGTTCCAACGACAATATCTAATTCGCCCGTACTCAAGCGGCGCTGAATGTCTTTGCGTTCTTCCGGCGATCGGAATCGGTTCAGCAATCCGACTTGAATTGGGTAGGGCGCAAACCGTTCTTTCAGCGTGTGATAGTGTTGCTGCGTCAGAATCGTGGTTGGAGCGAGGAGCGCGACTTGTTTTCCGGCAGTAACGGCTTTGAAAATCGCGCGAATTGCCACTTCCGTTTTCCCGAATCCAACATCACCGCAAACGAGGCGATCCATCGGGCGATCGCTTTCCATATCTTGCTTGACATCTTGCGTCGCTTTTAGCTGATCAGGAGTGGGCTGGTAGGGAAACGAGTCCTCCATTTCGGCTTGCCACGGCATATCCACGGGATAGGTAAAGCCTTGCTGCTGAGCGCGTTGAGCATAAAGCTGCAACAGATCGACCGCCACTTTCTTAACGGCTTTGCGAACCTTGCCCTTGGTTTTCTCCCACGCCTTGCTCGACATTTTATTGAGTTCGGGCTTGGCATCGCCCACGGCGCGAAATCGAGACAGCGATCCTAACTGATCGGCCGCGACCCGCAGCAGTCCGTCGGCGTACTTTAGAACCAGGTATTCCCGCGTTTCTTGATTGATCGTCAGGCTTTCGAGCTTGATAAATTGCCCAATTCCATGACTTTTATGAACGACATAATCTCCCGGCTGTAGCTTGTTAGGATCGACTTGTTTTGACGCGGCACGACGCCGCTTGCGAACATACGTCGGGGTTGCTAGCGTTTGCTGTCCAAAGAATTCTTTGTCGGTGATGACAACAATCCGAAACGTTGGCAGGATAAAGCCTTCAAGTTCTGCAAGACCCGAATATTTGACGGCAACGGGCACATGCTGAATCTGGAGTTTGTCGATCGCTAGATAATCTCGCGGATTCGGCACAAACTGCGCTGGACAGTCATGTTCTTGCAACAGCGCCACCGAGCGGGAAGGTTGCGCCGACACCAGCCAGATTGCAAAGTTGCGATCGCGTTCTCCTCTCAGGGTCTCAGCTAATCGAGCAAACTGATGCGGAATTGCCGGAACTGGGCGGCTCGCCAGATTCAATCCATTCTTTTCCTCCGCGAGTTCAGACAAGTAAAGCCGCTCAAATTGTTCGACTTGAACCAGAGAATCGGTGAACGCGCGATGAATTTTCGGCAATGGATGCTTGGCGCTGACGTCTTGCCACTGTTCTTCCACATGTTCGACCCAGCGATCGCTGTGCGCCTGCGTCATATCCGGTTCGTCGATCGCGATTAGCGTGTTTTCTGGCAAATAGTCCAACAGCGACGCCGGATGCCCAAACGCCAATCCTAAGAACCGTCGCATTCCTTCAAGCGGTTGTTCTTGCTCGAAGCGCTCTTGCTCTTCGGCGGAGAGATGAGGAACCAGATCGTCAGCCGTTAAAGCGGCTTGAATGATCGGTGAAAAACTGGTCGGCGTGAGCACAATTTTTTCGATGCGATCGAGCGAGCGTTGAGTAGACGGATCAAACTCTCGAATCTGATCCAACTCATCGCCAAACAATTCGAGGCGAATCGGCAGTTCTGACGCTACCGGAAACACATCAATAATGTCCCCCCGACGGCTCCACTGTCCCTCAGTTTCAACCAAATTGACCCGCTCATAGCCCAGCCGCGCTACTTCTTCACTCAACCGATTCAGATCTAGCTCTTGTCCTTTCTGAAGCGGCAGACAATAAGAGGCAAGAGCTTCGACGGGCGGAAGGTGGGGTTGGAGGGCACGTTCGGTGGCAACGATCGCTAGGGATGAGCGCGCGCTTTTTTGATCTCGTTTGTCAGCGTTGTTTAGGTTAGCGTCGCCATTAGGTGTCCCTCCATCGTCATCCCTCCTTGCGTCAGCGATGCTGTAAGGCGGAGGGACGCCTTCATCCCTATTCTTAACTAGCTCCGCCAGCACCTGAAGCTGTCCCCACGTCATCTCCGCTTCCGAGTCAAACGGCTCATAGGGCGATGTCTCTGATGTCGGGTAGAACTGCATCGTTTGCCAGCCCATCGCATCAAGTTGGGCGCTCCAGCGTCCTGCTTCTTCTAAGGTTGAGGTCACGATCAACAGGGGACGTGACTGAGCCTGAGCCAGCGTTGACGCGACTAAGCCCTTGGGTAGCCGAGCCAAGCCGCTCAGGTGCAATGCGCCTTGACTAGTCAGCTTGCTAAGTAACTCAGCCGTTAGAGGCAACCGACCGAGCGCACGAGTAATCGAAGAAAAAGCCATCAGACGCCTCTGGGGAGAACCCGAAGTATGGACTATAAATATGAACTATTTTTACATTCTAAAGACACTGCTCCAGAGTTGATCATTCCTCAAGGGTCATGAACTCATAAAACTTTTTGAGTCCTAACTCAGGATCAATGATGAACCTCTAGGGTCAGATACACTAAAACAGTCCGTTATACGTTTGCCAAGAAATTAGGCAGTCTCAGGAATGCAACCGCTCATCACCGACTTACTGATCATTCTGCTTTTAACGCTTGCTAATGGTTTATTTGTCACGTCTGAGTTGGCCGTGGTGTCTGCTCGTAAGATCCGCTTGCAGCAGCTTGCTAACCAAGGCGATAAAAAAGCCCAAGCGGCACTGAAATTAGCCGAAGAACCAAATAATTTCTTGGCGATCGTACAGGTTGGCATTACTCTGATTGGCATTGCATCGGGTGCTTTCGGTGAGAAAGCGCTCTCGACTCGGCTCGAACCCGTCTTTGCAGGCATCCCGGCTCTCAAATCTTACAGTCAAGCGATCGCGTTTGGCATTGCCGTTCTAAGCCTCACCTACTTGACGCTAATCATTGGGGAATTGGTGCCAAAACGAGTCGCTCTCAATTCACCAGAGCGGATTGCGTCTTGGGCCGCCTTTCCGATGACCCTGATGGCAAAAGCTGCCGCTCCGATCGTCTATCTGCTCAGTTCCTCCACCAATCTCGTTGTCAGACTCTTAGGCATCCGTCCGTCTGATGAGCCGCAAGTGACCGAAGAAGAAATCCGCGTCATGATCGAACAAGGCACAGAAGCAGGCATGTTCGAGCAGGCGGAAGAAGACATCATGAAGCGGGTGTTTCGGCTCGGCGATCGCCGCATTAGTTCTCTCATGACGCCGCGCTTAGAGATCGTTTGGCTTGATCTAGAAGACTCATTTGAGGAAAATCGTCGGTGCATGATGGAAAGCGCTCACGCCAAATTTCCCGTGTGTCATGGCGGGTTAGATAATTTGCTGGGCGTGGTGCACGTCTACGATTTGCTCATTAAAACTATGGAAGGACAACCGATCGACTTTACAACTTCCTTACAGCAACCCGTATTCGTGCCCGAAAGTACCCGTGCGCTGAAGGTGCTAGAACTGTTTAAGCAGACCGGAACGCAGCTCGCTTTTGTGGTCGATGAATATGGCGTGATTCAAGGATTGGTGACCCTGACGGATGTGTTGCAAGCGATCGTTGGCGATATTCCGTCCGTCGAAGAACTGGCAGAACCGCAAGCCGTGCAGCGCGAAGACGGCTCTTGGCTCCTCGATGGGATGCTGCCAGTTTATCAATTCAAAGAATTGCTTGACCTTGAAGAAAAAGAATTACCGGGAGAAGAGCGAGGCAGTTATCAAACCTTGGGTGGTTTTGTGGTGATGTATCTCGGTCGCATTCCCAAACCCGCCGATTTTTTTGAATGGGATTCTCTGCGGTTTGAGGTGATGGATATGGATGGCAACCGCGTTGATAAAGTCCTGGTCGCCCCTGGACAGGAAGAGGTTAAAGAGTAAATGCCGCATGGATGGCTAACCAAATGCAAGGCGGCTCGGGACTCGTGTAGGCAACTCGGTGCTTTTGGTGAGCAGGAATCAAGAGATAATCTCCTGGATGCAGGGAAACCTCATGTCCATCTTCATAGCCTATCCGCGCCTCTCCTTGCAACAGCACAACCCATTCGTCTCGCGCTTGGTCATACCATTCCCCGACAGGAGTTGTTTGTCCTGTGGAGATAATCCGCTCAATCAGAATCTGGTCGGTCTCGACCAACGGCTGGAACACTTCTTCTGTGAGCAGGTGAGCAGGCAAATCAAACAAATTGTTCATTGTGGTTTATCTAACTTGATTTTTTCACTCCATATTGTTTTCAATAATCCACCGCGAGAGTTCGGTGCGATTGGTAAGCAACGTTTTCTTAAGCATGTGGCTGATGTGACTTTCGATCGTGCGTTTACTTGTGTTTAAGCGCTGAGAAATTTCAATATTTGATAATCCCTGCGCTACCAGTTGAGCGACTAGCAATTCTGTAGCAGTCAATCGAACTCCCTCAGGCACTTGAATCCGAGCTTCGGATCGCCGCGCCTGGGTCTGCTGCATTAAATGCGACGATCGCAGCGACGATTCAATTTGCGCGACTAATTCATCTAAGTCAAACGGTTTGATCATATAAACATTCGCGCCTGCGCTCAAGCCCTGGACGCGATCGCTACTTTGATCTTTTGCAGAGACCATAATGATCGGCAACCAGCTAATCTCAGGGACTTGTCGAACCGTTTCGGCAAACAGGTAGCCATCCATCTCTGGC
The DNA here is from genome assembly GCF_059505265.1 of Myxacorys chilensis. Lineage (NCBI taxonomy): Bacteria > Bacillati > Cyanobacteriota > Cyanophyceae > Leptolyngbyales > Leptolyngbyaceae > Myxacorys > Myxacorys chilensis. The sequence continues at coordinate 6,626 of NZ_JCACKG010000181.1, forward strand.
ATCATAATGTCAGAAATAATCAGGTCAGGTTTAATGCGATCGAGCAGTTGCATTGCCTGCTTGCCACTGTCTGCTGACGTGACCTTAAAGCCCTTAAACGACAAAAATTCTGATATCAGCGCCACAAAGTTTTCGTCGTCATCTACTAGTAAGATTGAGCCTTTTTCAACACTAATTTTTTCCAGTACCAAGGTCATAGCTATAGCAGGTTAATCAAGTAGGTTCTTTCACGGAGATGAATCGCCTTACATCGTCGAATCTATCGCTCGTTCTGTCATCAGCACAAACGTCCGTCTTTTGACGGAACATCTATCCGTGAGATCGCGTGAACTGAGTTAGAGATTTACCGTAGTTGTGCGGATAGATGAAAAGGCGCACTATCAATTTCTTAGCCTATGTTTGAACGTGATGAACGGTAGCTCGATATTTGACCTGAGATGACTACTGATGACACTGTTGTTTTCCCTTCTCAGCGTTCACAGTATGGCTACCGAAAATTACTGAGGTTGCCTGAGCGCTTAAGTTTTCTAGACTGACACAGCGATCGTTTTAATCTTGATTCCAAACGGTAGTGGCACAAGCGACAAACTGCTAACAGAGTGTATGAATCGTCCGGAAAACCTGAAAACGATTAGAGAAATTGATAAGTGGATGAACTCATTAAACATAAGACGCCTTGCTCTTGTTAAATTCGCATGATTTCCTCGCGCTATACTCCGTTTCTGCTGCTCGGAATTGCAGTCGCCCTCACAACGCTTCAACTCCGGTTGGTGTGGAACACAGGACAACTCAAAGGCTTGGAGCCTTATATTCTCTGCTATACAACCGTTTACTTTATGGTTTGGCGAAAGCGTAATTCTCTAAAACTTGAGTGCGCTAGTTGGAGAAGATTTAAGCCTATAGCGATTGCAAATAGTATTGGTCTTATTAGCGTTCTTTGGGTGTTGTACAGAAGCACTTTGATCTCTAGTTACGATTCTGCTTTGCGCTTCTCACCAATTATCTCAGGATTGGGATTAGTATTTATCGGATTTGGCTTTTCTGGATTAAAATCCTGTTGGCGAGAGCTACTAGTTCTGAGTTTTCTAATGATTCCAACGACAACGCTAATAGAGTTGTTTGATATCTCTCACGCAACCGCAACTTTAGCCGGAAATTTTTTGTGGTATTCCGGTTTTCCTGTAGTTCAAGATGGCACAAAACTTGTATTGCCTACTGGATTTGTTGATGTTTATGTAGGCTGCTCTGGGATTCAATCCATTCTGCAATTACTGACCCTTGCGTTTCTATTTACGATGTTGTTTCCAATGGGTTGGTTTCAAACGTTGCTCATTGCGATCGCTGCGATCGCAGTTGCCTTTCTAGTCAATGGTGTTCGAGTAGCGCTAATGGCAGTTCTGTTTGCTCAAGCCAACGAAAGCGCGTTTGACTATTGGCACGTTGGAGACGGATCGCAACTCTTCTCAATGGTGGCTGTACTCCTGTTTGGAGGCGTTTGTTACTTCTGTCTAGAACGATTTGATGCAGAGGTAGACTCTCAACCCACAGAACAAGAAGGCTCCTGAAAATATCCCCGCCCTTGGAATTGGAGCGGGGAAGGCAGTGTGATGGAGGGAGCGAAACGAAACTGAATCTGAGTATCAAGCATAGAAATTACCTCTAACGCTCAAGCCAACGGAGCCTTACTTGCGTTTCTTAGAGCGTCGCCGTTGAGCTAGTGCTGCTAACCCGATCGCGGTGGTTGAACCGACGATCGTAAATGGTTCAGGAACAGACTTGCCAGGTGGTGGATCAGAACGGGTTCCAGGATTGATTCCAGGATTAATTCCAGGATTGATTCCAGGAGAAGTTCCATCACCTCCAATTGAATTCATTCTTTTTGAATTGTTGCCACCTCCATTTGGCAAGGCGGCTAATAATGCGGCTAGGGGAAGTAACGCAAACAGCCCGTTGCCAATTCGACTACCACCTACAGGAGGCACGGCTCCTCCAGAAGCAGTAGTAGCTTGCGGTTCAGAGGGTAGCAGTTCGCCACCGCCTACTGGGCAAGCAGTATTGCGAAGCTGTACAACAAAATCATCATAGTCACGGTCTTGCTGCTGACGGTCTCGCACCAAATTAGACCCTGTATCGTCCCAAGCTAGAACGCTACCGCCTTGGCACAAGCTAGTCATATCAGTGCCACTGAATCGCACCTGCCGCTCCTGATCAGGGTTTAACACATCGTTGGAATATACCGTTCCAACGGAGCGCCCATTATAGGAAGATTCCAAGTAGAAGGCATAGTTCGTCTTCGCTTTGAACGTGTACTTGGCGGAGGTTTGAGAAACAGTATTTCCAGGCGTTCCGCTAAAGTCGTTCGCGCTCTCAAGATCGCTAATCTTGCTCGACGGCTGAAAAATCGTGCCCTCTTGATCTGCGGCTTTAGATTCAACCAGTAAGGGCGTTTTCTCGTTGGTGTCTAGGTTCAGCACACCAAACGTCGATTGATAAGCCCCATGAGACTCTAGAAAGGACGACTCCAGTGTGGTATCTTCGCCAAATCGAATTTGACCGTTGCCAAACGACATGTCAGCCGCTAGCACAGGTGCAGCAAAGCCCTGCACAAACCACGCGATCGCAGCGCCAAGAGCAACCGTTGGCATAGACGGTTGCCCAACCATCTTAGCCCGCCGAACCCAGGGGATATGGGAGCTTAGGAAGGGGGTGAAGGGCTTTCCTAAGCGTTTTGAGCCAGTATTCTTTGATATCATCAGGACCAAACCTTGCAAGAAGAGATTAATGGTGGTAGAGCAGTCCTGAGTAAACTAACGTATGTGTAAAATCTACTACACTCATCTGCACACCGGAATTATACTCAAGGATGATCCTAAAACAGACTGCTCTTTACACAAACTAAATGTCTGCGAAGGCCATACTGTAGGCAATTTACCTAGATCTACTGGGCTAGATAGGTAGCATAGCGATCAGAACGCATTAAATCGCATTTAATATTGAGATGAAGCGCTATCTGTCTCAGTATGGTTTCTCAGGAAATGAGGATTACTGATCGCCCTCCACCGTGTTTTTTGGACTCACTCAGTAATTACCGAAAAACGGCAGGCTATATGTCCTAAATTTTCAGTAAATTTACGGCGTAGATTGGTAGAAGCGGCCAAGAGGTGTAAGAGAAACGGCATCTTTCTAATCTGCTTAAACCTTTACCCTGTAAGCTTTACGTCAATTTTCTCCAAGTTCTACTGTACTCGTAAGGTTACAGGAAGTGATCCCATCCAAATCCGTAATCTCCGTACCTAGGAGGAATCTCGGATTCGGTGCTGACTCGGTTTGCGAAGCTAAATTGCTTCAGCAGAATGGTATGTAGTGGAAAACCCAGAGTCAATAGGCACTCCGCGCGGAGTGCATTTGCAAACTTAGGGGATTTCACGGTTTTTTCATCAACATCAAGTTCAACCCATAAACCTTAATTCTTCCTGATTGCCGAGCTTTCCTAGGAAGTTTTATCTAGTCGACAACAGAAGATTAAATTTCTTTAAAGGAGTTAGGCTTCGATGGTCTCGTTTGATCTCAGCCTCTCCACCGTAACCTTCACCAGGATTCATCCATCAGGGAGGTCGAATTGCAGAAAAGGTGTGACCGAAATCGAAAGCGCTCTAAGCGACGGGCGATCTATTGCCCGATCCATAGCGGCTATGTGCATAGTGTGAGCCAAAAGTTTTCGCTCTATGCCGATCGCGCAGAACAACTTCAAGAACGCGGACTGGCGCGGCGATATGCTCTTCTAGCCGTTGCCACTCAAACGACAGTCACTCTGGTCGGGGAGTGGCTAGAAGCCTTCTGGTGTGACGAGTGCCAAACCACAACCTGGTATCACGTGCGTCGATTTGAGGGCAATCAGTATGAGGTGTCGATCGCGCCTCCAGAGCTATGGCAGCAAGCAATTGGGGTGATTCATCCCCAAGGCAACCCATCCGTCAGTGAGTTCACTCGCAAAAGTGCTCGTCTGACGCAATACCAAGGGGCTAAAGATTTTAACTGTGTAGGATGACGCGATGAGAAATAACACGCTTGTGAAATGAGACTCTCATGAAATGACTTAGTAGCTCAACTTGCTATTTCTAGCCGCGACTCTCTAGTACAAATAGCGGCTGAGTTACTATCCCTTTCAATCAGAGCTAGAACACATGGTAGAACGATTACACAATGCTCAGAATGACAAGTATGTTGCTCAAGATGCGCCAGGGACGCTCGAACTATCGATCGTGATGCCCTGTCTAAATGAAGCGGAAACACTAGAAGTTTGCATATGTAAAGCGCAATGGTATCTCAAACAGCATGGAATCGCAGGAGAAGTGGTAATTTCCGATAATGGAAGCACCGATGGATCACAAGCGATCGCGCGGCGCTTAGGAGCGCGAGTGATTGATATTCAAGAGAAAGGGTACGGAAGCGCCCTTCGAGGTGGCATCTGGGCGGCCCGCGGTCAGTATGTCATCATGGGCGATGCCGATGATAGCTATGACTTTACGCAGTTGTCGCCATTTTTGAAGAGACTGCGCGAAGGCTATGACCTGGTGATGGGAAATCGCTTTAAGGGCGGAATTGAACCGGGAGCGATGCCACCGCTACATCGGTATTTAGGAAATCCAGTCCTGACTTCGATCGGTAAAATGCTGTTCCCAAGTCCTTGTGGCGATTTTCACTGTGGCCTGCGGGGATTTAAGACCACCTCGATTCGATCGTTGGATCTTAGAACGACCGGGATGGAGTTTGCGAGTGAAATGGTCGTAAAAGCTTCACTCTATAAAATGCGAATTGCTGAAGTTCCGACCACGCTCTCACCCGATGGTCGAAGTCGTCCACCTCATTTGCGAAGCTGGCGGGATGGCTGGCGACACCTGCGATTTTTACTGCTGTACAGTCCTCGCTGGCTGTTTTTGTATCCCGGATTGATGTTGATGATAGTTGGAATGGTGGCAATGATTTGGTTGCTGCCAGGGGCGCGAGGCGTGTTTGACATTCATACGCTCCTATATGCTGCTGCCTCGATCATTGTCGGCTTTCAAACGGTCACCTTCTCGGTGTTTACGAAAGTATTTGCAATTAGCGAAGGACTGTTACCTGAGGATCGGCGGTTTAGCCAAACATTACGCTGCGTCAGCTTAGAGCTTGGACTAATTGTAGGTGGCATATTGCTGTTGATTGGACTGTCAGGATCAATTTGGGCATTGAATAGTTGGAGCACTCAACTATTTGGTGCGCTAAATCCTTCACAAACGATGCGAATTGTAATTCCATCGATTACCTGTCTTTCTCTGAGTTGCCAAATCATTTTTTCCAGTTTCTTCCTCAGCGTATTGTGGATGAAACGGTTGTAAGTCTCACGTAGCAGAGAACAATGTAGGATTGCTCTCTGCTACTTTTTAGACACAGAATGGCATGTCCTAATTTGCTTAATTTTATATGAAGTCTATCCCTTTAAAGTTTCCAAAAGTTAAAGTTAGCTTCAAAATTAATGTCATTGCAGTTTTTTGTGTTTCTGCTTGCGTTTTATCGATAATTAGAGCACTCAGCCCACTATTTATTGCTAGTGATTCTAGTGTTCAAATTGGAGCAGGTTTAGGGCTAGCGAGCATTGGAAAAATGGGCAATTATGCTTTAGGTGTCGATATTTCTCAACCACCGCAAACCGAGTGGTTAACTTGGTTCGCGCCAGCATTATCAATTTTTCTATTTTTATTAATGAAACTTGGTTTCACAACCGAAGTTTCTCTAAAAATCATTTATTCAACTGCCACGATCGCAGGTTGGTATGGATGGGGCTTATTGTTTCGCGAAGTCATGCTCCTCACCAATACTCGCAATCTATTTGCAACGCTAGTTGCGATCACACTGGGCATCACATTACCTCTTTACTTTACCTTTGACTGGTGCGGAACCGACCTTTTGCTCTGGGCAGGAATTCCATTTATTATCTATTACTTCTATTCAATCTACCGGCGAAGTGAGCCTCAACCTCTAAATTATGTGAAACTCGGTAGCTTAATTGGTTTTACTTATACAATTCGATATGCCGCGATTTCGTTACTAATTGGACAAGTTGCCTTTCTCGTAGCCGCTCGAAAGTTTAAACAGATTATCTATGTCGTCTTAGGCTTTTTAGTATTTTATGCTCCAGTTTCAATCTACCGTGCGATCGTAGGCAGCAATAAAGCTGATCACGTTGCAATTTCTTCGAATCTCCTTAATCCACGATTTCTATTGGGTCAAGCGAAGATTATATTCTCTAGTTTGAAAAATTCAGAGTATTTATTATTTAGCCATCTCTCTCATAAGATTCCAGTTGAAAAAGTTGCGGCTGGCCTACTCATCTTCGCGGTTGGGCTATCGATTGTCGTGCTAGCTAAAGGGCGGCAAGATGACAACTCTCCATCTGGAAATTTACTAATTTTATCGAAAGAAATTCTATTCATTAATTCCTCTCTGATCTTTTTCTTGGTTGTTGTTAGCCTTGCCTCATCAAATGATTTTCTTCATATCACAGAGATTCGCTACTATTACCCTTTGTTTCCTTCTTTGCTATTAGGGGCATATGGAGCAGTTTTCCACTTTAGTGAGTCAACCTCAGTTTTTTCAAAAATTGTTCGTGGTCTTGCAGGAATTTATCTTGGAATTTTCTTGCTTGGAACATTTAGAGGATTGATATTTAATTCTTCGGCTATGTTTGGATTCCACTATTTCTCGCCTTCTAAACATTTGGTTGAGTATCCTAGCCGTCAGATTTTGACTCGTCATCCACAAAGCTACAAAATGCTGATTGACTTGCTTGAAAAGAATCCTGATCGTCTTGCAATCTCATTTGCAGAAGACTTTGATTTTAGACACACACCTAGTCTCAATCTGCGGCAAAGAATTGTTCCTGCTTCTTCTACAACCGTACCTCAAAATACAACCAGCCAACCATTAGAAATTTATGCAATCTTCGCAGTTGATTCTGAGTGTCCGAGTTATTGTTACTATGAATATGGCAAAGAGGTTACCTTTCTTAAATCTTCCCCAGATGTGAAACAAGAGTACGTTAATCCACAAGAGAAGATTCAAATTGTTTCGGCGACCCTGGCAAAAGATTCTAAATTCAGACTTAACTACGTAGTTGGAAACTCGTAAAGCATTGTAGTAGTGTAAAGTACCCCATTGAAAATGCGAACCCATCGGCGACGATCGAGACAAAGAATAGAAACACGGCTCAAAACAGCGCGATCGATGTCGCAAGTGGTAGTCTACCGCCCGGACAGCCAAATGCGAAACCCATTGAAACTGTTTAGCGAAATGTGGCGTGATTTGTTGGCGTCGCGAGAGCTAGCGTGGCAATTGACCCGAAGGGATATTAGCGCCAAATATCGTCAATCATTTCTTGGAATTCTTTGGGCCTTTTTGCCTGCATTAATTACGGCAATCGGGTTTAGCTTTGCAAAAGGGAGCGGTGTTGTCAACATTGGCAATACCGATTTACCTTATCCCGCCTATATTATGTTTAGTATGGCGCTATGGCAAACCTTTGTCGAAGCGATAAACGCTCCTGTACAAGCCGTGGCAACCGCGAAATCGATGCTGTCTCGGATTAACTTCCCTCGCGAAGCCTTGATCTTGGCAAAGTTGGGTGAGATTGGCTTTAACTTTGGCATTAAATTAATTTTCATTGTTGCATTGTTCCTGGTGTTTCAAATTCCGGTAACTTGGAGTGTTTTTCTCGCTCCAGTTGCACTAATTCACCTAATCGCGCTAGGGACATTTCTAGGATTGCTGTTAGCCCCGATCGGCGCGCTCTACCAGGACATCTCAATGGGCTTGACTCTGGTCACTGGACTGTGGTTGTTTATTACGCCTGTCGTTTATCCGGTTCCTCAAGGCGGCGTGTTTGGACAAATTGTTCAACTCAATCCAGTGACGCCTTTGCTCGTTACTGTGCGAGAGTTAGCCACAACCGGAGTCGTATCGAACCCCACGGGCTTTTGGATTGCTAGTGCGATCGCGCTCGTCGGTCTAGCGTTCGCCTGGATTGTGTATCGGCTAGGAATGCCATTTGTTGTTGAGCGCATTAGTTCTTGAGAATTATGACTGTGATAAATCAAGTTTCTACTTCCATCTCATCAACTCAGAGCGAGGTCATTCTTTCGGTCGATGGGCTCTCGAAAAAATTCTGTCGCGATCTGAAGCAATCGCTGTTGTATGGCGTTCAAGATATGGCATCAGAACTCATAGGAGCGAAGCGCAAAGGCTCAACTTTGCGACCGAAAGAGTTTTGGGCATTACAAGACGTTAGCTTTCAACTGCGACGTGGAGAAGCGTTGGGGTTGGTGGGTAAGAATGGAAGCGGTAAATCGACGCTGCTACGGATTATTTCGGGCTTAATCAAGCCCGATATCGGTCAGGTAGAAGTTCGCGGACGAGTTGCACCCTTGATTGCGCTAGGAGCTGGGTTCAACCCTGTTCTAACCGGGCGAGAGAACATTTACGCCAACATGTCGATTTTAGGATTGACGCGACAGGAGATCGAGAACTGCTTTGATCGAGTGCTTGACTTTGCAGAAATTAGCGATGCGATCGATGCGCCTGTGCAGAGCTATAGTTCTGGAATGGCGGCAAGATTGGGCTTTGCCTGTGCCATTCATACCGAACCCGATATTTTGCTGATTGATGAAGTGTTGGCCGTGGGTGATCTCAAATTTAGAGCCAAGTGCTACCGTCGATTGGCAGAACTGAAAAGCCGGGGCGTGGCGTTTGTGTTGGTGTCGCATAGCTCCAACTCCATTCTCTCCAAGTGCGAGACCGCCATGTATTTGTCAAAAGGCAAACTGATTATGAGCGGGGACGCGGCTGTTGTAACGCGGCGCTATGAAAACGATCTGTTTTTGGAAGGAGCGCCGCCTGCCACTGGCGAACTTCAGCGACAGCAGCGATCGGTTCATGAAAGCCCTGGACTGGATGTGACGGGCGTTTCTTTTCGCGATCGTCGAGGTCACAAAGTGACGGTTCCGATTAGCGGAGAGAAGGCTGAGTTGTGTATTCAATGCAAGGTACGTCACCGGATTGCAGATACCAATATGGTGGTCTCAATTCGTGAGCGGGTAGGAGAGGGCGATAAAATTTTGGTGCTCAGTACGCTGCACGACAAAACTCCCTTTAGCGTCTCTGCTGGAGCGAACGAAATCCGCGTCGAGTTTCCCTACCTTGGATTAAAACCAGGATCATATTTATTAGATTTGCATATTTATCAGGGCAGCTATACGTTGCTCGATTCGGTTCAGGAATTTAGTTTTGCCGTGGAAGGGTTGGGCAGCATGAGCGAATGTGCGTTCTATCAACCCCGACGTTGGAATGCGGTTCAGTTGGTGAGCCAAACTGATTGAGAGCCGCGCTGAAATTAACCCTGATAATGCTTAAGCTAATGTGTTGCTATGGAGGATGTAATGCAATCGTTGTTTGATACGGTAGAAAAGTCTGAAGTGTTTGTCGAACCTTTTCCCCATGTTGTGATTCGGGATGCGCTAGATGAACGACTTTGCAATCAGTTAATCGATGAATTTCCAAATATCAATACGATTACTCAAAATACTCAGTTTGCGAGTAACGAGCGATTTAGCTACCCTGCACAAGATGTATTTGCGAATCCCGAAATTAGTGAGCTTTGGAAGTCTTTTATTCAACTTCATACCTCAGATCGGTTTCTGCACCAGTTTGCCACTCTGTTTGAAGATCAGATTCGTCAGTACTATCCAGAGTTTGAGCAAGAGATTGGTGAGATTGCCGCTCTCAAAGGGGGAGTGCGAAAGATGGATGATTTTTCCAAGGCGGATGTGTTGATGGATGCTCAGATTTGCATTAATGCTCCTGTGACGGCAAAGCCTGAGCCAATCAAGCAAGCGCATGTCGATCGCCGCCAAGTTTTATTTGCTGGGCTTTACTACTTGCGCCATCCTGACGATCACTCAACGGGTGGCAACTTAGAAATTTACCGGTTTAAGTCCGGCAACCCTTACGGGTTTGAGGGGCAGTTTATTGACGATCGCTATGTTGAACGGGTCAAAACCGTGAACTATGAGCGCAACGTACTCGTGCTGTTTCTCAACTCAATCCATTCGCTGCATGGTGTAACTCTAAGATCGGTGACGGATTCGCCCCGCTGCTTTGTCAACTTGATTGGAGAAGTGAAGCAACCGTTATTTGACTATCGACCATATGAAGAACGGAAGAATTTAATCCGTCGGTTTACCCAAAAGCTGCGCGATCGCGGTTTACTTGATAAGCGCTAACAAGCGGGCTAAAACCGACAAATTGCAGGCAATCATTCCTCGAACCGAGAATTGTCTAGTGAGCCGACCCTTCACCCGCTGTTAGAACAGAATACTCAGATTTGACGCAGATAGGCTGCATCCCTACCGCCAGATTTTTATGGCTCTAAACTCCATAGTCCATCTTGAGCCAGCTTTAGAGCCAGGTCAGGCATTTCCTATTCCTGTTATCAATTCAAGAAAATTCTGTTTAGATTTGCGTTATGGCGATTAGTTACAGTAACTTCTCAAGCACCAGTGGTCTGAAGCTAAATGGCAATGCGTCTCAAGCAGGAGACGCATTGCGGTTAACACCCGATGCTAAAGCCCAACTGGGAAGCGCCTTTTTGGATACTCCGTTCGCGATTGGTGGAAGCACCTCGTTTTCCACCAACTTTCAACTGCGAATTACAGGCAGTCAAGGCACAAACGGCGCAGACGGCATGACCTTCATGCTGCAAAACAGTAGTCGAGGCGCAGCAGCGATCGGAGACTCGGCAGGACAGTTAGGCTATGGAGCAGGACAAAACAATCCTGCGATCGACAAAAGCCTTGCAATTAAATTTGATACTTGGGCAAATTCAGGAGAATCCAGCAATAACTTTGTGGGAGTCAACCTGAATGGAGTTGCGATCGGGTCAGTTGCTGGGGCAAAAGCTCCAATCGATCTCAACAGCGGCAGCCTTGTGAACGTTTGGGTTGACTATAACGGAACGACTGATAACCTAGCCGTTTACTTATCGGGTAGCACCAGTAAGCCGACGACAGCTTTGATTAACTACACCGTTGATCTTGCAAGTATTGTCGGCACTCAAGCCTATGCGGGTTTTAGTGCTGCAACGGGCGGCGCACCCAACATTCACGACGTTCTCAAGTGGCAGTTAGACACGTCTACTCCAACCACGTCTACCCCAACTACGTCTACCCCAACTACGTCTCCAGCGCCAACGCCTCCACCAACGGGGTCAACCATTGATTACCGCGATTTTGCCAACACCAGTGGTTTAAAGCTGAACGGCAATGCGGCTCAGACTGGAAATGTGTTGCAATTGACACCTGATATCACTCAACAAGCAGGCTCGGCATTTTGGACAGCGCCGATCGGGCTCAATTCCGACACGTCTTTCTCAACCAACTTCCAATTTCGCATTCGCGGCGCTCAAGGCACCAACGGTACAGATGGCATGACCTTCATGCTGCAAAACAGTAGTGCGGGCATCAACGCTTTAGGTGGGATAGCCGGACAGTTGGGCTATGGGGCTGGATCAGGAACTGCGATTAACAAAAGCCTTGCGATTAAGTTTGATACTTGGGCAAATCCGGGTGAATCCAGCAATAATTTTGTGGGAGTCAACCTAAATGGAGTTGCGATCGGGTCAGTGGCGGGAGCCAATGCTCCGTTCGATATTAATAGCGGTGGGGTAGCCAATGTTTGGGTTGACTACAACGGAACGACTAATAATTTAGCGGTTTACGTGTCGAATGGAACGACTAAACCCACGGGTGCATTGATCAATTACACCGTTGATTTATCGAGCCTTCTGGGCAATCAGGCGTATGTTGGGTTCAGTGCTGCAACGGGCGGCGCAGCGAATATTCATGAAGTTCTAAATTGGCAGTTCAGTGCGTCAAACCCGACTGCCCCGCCGATTGAACCGCCACCGCCCCCAAGCTCTGGATACACAACCTCGATTAACTACAATGACTTCTCAAGCGCAAGCGGAATCAAGTTGAATGGCGCGGCGGCTCAAAACGAAAACGTACTCCGGTTAACTCCTGAGGTCAATGGAGTCGCGGGAAGCGCCTTTGCAACAGACCGGATCGCTCTCTACGGCGACACTTCATTCCAAACTAGCTTCCAACTTAAGCTCTCTGGAAGCCGAGGAACAAACGGTGCCGATGGCATCACATTCATGCTACAAAACAGCAGCGCTGGATTAAATGCACTCGGTGGTACTGGCGGTAGCCTAGGACTGAGTGGAATCAACAACAGCTTAGCGATCAAATTTGATACCTGGCAGAATGCAGGTGAATTGAGTAATAACTACGTTGGAGTGGTGCGCGATGGCAAAATGTCTGAACCGATCGCTCAAGCAAATGCCCCCTTTGATCTCAATGGTTCCAACACGATCTTGAACGCTTGGGTGGATTACAACGGCGTCACCGATAATTTGAAAGTGTATCTCTCGAATCAATCCACTAAACCCACGACTGCCCTCATTAACACGACCGTCAGATTGTCGAATGTTGTGGGATCAGAAGCATTTGTGGGATTCAGTGCTGGAACTGGGGGAGCGCCGAATTTACAAGATGTGTTGAGTTGGCAGATGACAACCTCAACGCCCCCACCTCCAGCTGTTCAACCCGGAATCGCTCGAATTCTGCCCCTTGGTGACTCAATTACTCTTGGCGTGACGTCCCGGACTGCCGATAAGAATCGCACAGATATTCCAGGCGGTTATCGCCGAGTGTTATGGAATAAATTCACTGATGCAGGTCTATCGGTTGATTTTGTCGGAAGCGAGACGGATGGAAGCGCGAGTGGATGGAATGGCACGGGCGATCGCAATCATCAAGGGTCAGGTGGTTGGACAATCGATAAAGTCAGTGCCAATGTGATGAACTATCTTAATCGAGAGAATCCAGACATTGTGACGCTAACGATCGGAACCAACAACTTCATTAAAGATACGGCAGACCAGATGATTAGCAAACTCAGTACTCTGATTGACCAGATTACAGGCTTCTCACCCAAGCTGAAATTACTGGTTGCTTCGATTCCGCCCATTCATCTCAATACTGATGAAAACGCGACGCTGGCTCAGCAACAGCAGCAGGTTCAGACCGTCACAGACTACAACAATGCAATGCCAGGGCTAATTGCGAACAAGCAAGCCCAAGGTAAAAATGTAGATTTTGTTGATATGCGGAGCCTCACGGTTAATGATCTGGCACCACGCAATGATGACAGTGGAGTACATCCTTCAATGACGGGTTACGACAAGATTGGCAACCTTTGGTATACCGCTTTGTTAGATAAAGTCGGCATTTCTGGAAACACGCTCAGCGTCGGGTAGTGTTTGTTTGCCGTTCGTGACCGTTCTCAATCTCGTAGCATCGACCCTCCGCGAGAAATAGCCTCGCGGAGGGCTTTTAACTATCTAGGCAGCCGCGTTAAGCGATTTTATCTGTCTAGCTTTGTCTCTCTAGCTGTGTTTTAGTTGGGTTCCTCTCTCAATGACTTATGACAGTGACTTATGACGTTTACCACACTCACGTTTATTCTGCTGCTTGCGATCGCATTCACCACTTACTGGTCAATCAAACAAAGATCCTATCAAAACATTTTTTTGATAATCGTTAGCTATATTTTTTATGGTTGGTGGGATTACCGCTTCTGTTTCTTACTGTTTTTCTCTAGCTTAGTCGATTACGTTGCAGGATATTATCTTGCTCGGCTTGAAGATCCAAAGTGGCGACGACTTTTATTGGGCCTTAGCCTCATATTCAACTTAGGAATACTAGGATTCTTCAAGTACTGGAACTTCTTTGCTGATAGCTTGAGTCGAGCATTGGGATCGGTCGGTTGGCAGGTCGATGCTTTTTCCCTCAATGTGATTTTGCCATTGGGGATCAGCTTCTACACCTTTCAAACGCTGACTTACACGATCGATATCTATCGAAGACAACTCCAGCCCGCTCGAAATTTAATTAACTATCTCTGCTATCTCTCATTCTTCCCGCAGTTAGTCGCAGGACCGATTGAGCGAGCCTCACACTTATTGCCACAGGTTGAGCGCGATCGCCAGTTTAACTATGCACGCTCCGTCGATGGTTGTCAGCAGATGCTGTGGGGCTTCTTCAAGAAAATGGCGATCGCAGATAATCTTGCCCCGATCGTCGAGCGAGCCTACGCTTCACCAGGCGGTATGTCAGGTCCTCAGCTTGCCTTTGCGACGGTACTATTTGCATTTCAGATCTATTGTGACTTCTCCGCTTACTCGGATATCGCCATCGGAACGGCTCGATTATTCGGCTTTGATCTAATGCAAAATTTTGCTTATCCCTACTTCTCACAATCGATCTCAGAGTTCTGGCGGCGCTGGCACATTTCCCTTTCAACCTGGCTCAAAGACTATGTGTACATTCCGTTGGGCGGGAGCCGAGTTGCACCAATTCGGCGATCGCTCAACGTCATGATCACGTTCCTGCTGAGCGGATTGTGGCACGGTGCCTCATTGAACTTTGTGATTTGGGGCGGCATTCATGGAGCATTAATTATTCTAGAGCCGCTGTGGGGTGCAAAGTCAGCCCTTAAAGCGACAGATATTCCAGGCGGCGAGCGACGCCTACCGAATTTCAGTACAGTGTTCCGAATCGTGCTGACGTTTACACTAACGTGCTTTGCATGGATCTTTTTCCGTGCTCAGTCTGGACAGACTGCCGCTTTGATTATTCGGAAAATCTTGACCGAACCGTTTCAATTAGCAGCGTATCAATCCTTTGGAACTATCTTTTCGACAAGTCCACTAGAACCGCAAATTTTGATCACCCTACTGATTGGGTTCATTGCAGCAGAGTGGATGCAGCGCCATAAAACCTACCCGTTACAAATTGAGAAATGGCACGCTCCGCTGCGCTGGCTGGTATATACCGCTTTGTTTTGGATCACCCTGTTTTGGGGTACGTGGAACACTGGAGAATTTGTTTATTTCCAATTTTGAACTATGTCTAATTTAAAGAGATTTGTACTTAGATTGGCTGGATTTTTCTCACTTCAAGCTGCGGTTGCAGGGGTAGTGTTGACGCCTTACATGATCAATTATCGGGATGTTGTTGCCAATGGATTTATGGCAGCTTCCATCGATAAACAAGCTGAGCTAAAGCAGCCTCAATCAAGGCCAAGACTAGTCTTAGTGGGTGGTTCGTCGGTTGCCTATGGCTATTCCTCACCCCTGCTTAAAGATCACCTCCAGTACGAGCCTGTGAATATGGGACTTCATGCTGGGTTAGGAGCAGAGTTCATGCTCAGAGAAGTAGAACCAGGCTTAAAGTCTGGTGACATTGTGGTGATCTCATTGGAGTATGAGAACTTTATTGGTTTTCCACCAGGCGCGAAAGATGTTTATGACGTGATCGAAGCGGACTGGCGAAATGTTCAATTCTTACCTCTGAGCTATTTGCCATCGTTGATGGATGAAGGGCTGGTCTTTCTTGGCGGGGTATTTCGTCGCTCGGTGGCATCTGCGACGGGTGACCTTGAGCGAAAACCCTACTATCAGCGCAATAGCTTCAACAATTACGGCGATGTCACCGGGCATTACGGGCTACCCCAAGTGACCGAAAAGATTGCTTCTGAAGGTAAAACGTTTAATTTCGACCCGCAGGATGTCCAGTATGTCATTCGATCGCTCAACGAGTTTAATCAACGCGCCAAAGCGAGAAATATTCGGGTGTTTTATAGCTACGCGCCCCTGATGAAGAAGGTGCTGACCGAAAACCAAACTCAGATTGAAAACGTCGCTCAAACCCTGTCTAAGTCCTTAGAATTTCCAATTCTTGATCGCCCTGAAGACGTTGCGTATCTAGATAGTGCCTACTTTGACTCTCGATACCATCTCAATCAGGATGCAGCGAGACAACGCACGATCGCATTAATTGATCGCCTATCTCCCCATCTTCCGATAGCACACCATGAAAACTCCCCTGATCGACCCTGAAGTAGAAAAAGCGCGGCACAAGAAGCGGCTCACTTTTGTTTCCTATGTGAAAGCGTTACGTCCGCATCAGTGGACTAAGAATTTAGTTGTTTTTGCGGCTCCGCTGTTTGCGTTTTCGATCACGCTCGATTCGTTTCTCGGTAGCATATTGGCGTTTGTGTTGTTCTGCTGCGTTTCAAGTAGTTTTTACTTAATCAATGACGTTGCCGATGTTAAAGACGATCGGCTTCACCCCGTCAAGCGTAACCGTCCAATCGCGGCTGGATTGGTGAGCATTCCAGTTGCGATCGCGATGGCATTTTGTCTGTTGAGTAGCGCTGTGTTCTTTGGATTCGCTCAATCGATGGGATTGGGCTTGACAATTGTGAGCTATGCCTGTTTACAGACGGCATACAATCTTCGGCTCAAACGCATGGTGATTTTAGACGTAATTGCGATCGCAATTGGGTTTGTGCTGCGGGCTTATGCGGGCGCAACGTCAACAGACATTAAGCTGTCGATTTGGTTTGTGTTGTGTACTGCAATGTTGGCTCTATTTTTAGGAATTGAGAAACGGAAAGCGGAACTGCGATTACTGCAACGTAAAGGAGGAAAAACTCGGTCGGTGTTACGCAAGTACTCAATGTCGTTGCTGACTCGAATGGAAAGTACCGTCGTTGCCGGAACGATCACATCCTATGCGCTGTGGAGTGCCGGACCTAAATTGAACGGGGCTTCCACGTCGTGGATGATGGCAACCCTGCCATTTGTTCTGTACGGTGTGTTCCGGTATCAGTTGCTAAGTGAAGTGATAAGTGAAGTGAGTTGTGATGACTCTGATCAGCAGCACAAAACTGAGCGACCTGAAGAAGTGCTGCTAACAGATTTGCCAATTTTGCTGACCGTATTGGCTTGGGTTGCGACGGTCTTCACAATTTTATTGCTTCAGTACAATGGTCTCATTGAATAAGAAATAAGAGTGAGTTTGCAAAAGCAGGTTGCAAAGGTTAGATCTTGTGAGGATTGAATGATTCACAGCTTCACAGGTTTTAAGAGTGATCTTCTGCCTCATTGCTCATGTCGCCGCAATCGTCAGCTTTAGATGCCAACTATTGAGCAATCTAAATTGAGCAATTAAATATCAAATGTTAACTCTAGCTTGGGTGGACGCGCTTGTTGTATCTTGCATTAATTCTCATAACAGTTGGGCTAAATACGGCGGCTCAACTGCTGCTAAAACTGGGTTCTGGTCAAGGATTAATTAATCTATACCTCCTCGGTGGTGTGACCTGCTATGGTCTGAGTACGATTTGCTATGTTTTCATTCTTGGTAAATTTAACGTCTCATTCGCTTATCCATTGTTAATCGGATTAAGCGTAATTGCGACTACGTTTGCGGGAGCCACTTACTTTCATGAAAAAATTCCATTTCTAAGTCTGTTAGGCGTCGGACTCATGCTGAGCGGAATTTGCGCGATCGCGTTCGGTAAGGCCCTCAACTAACTCAATTCTTAATTCCGAATTTACCTGTAAGTGACTATGAAGTGCGTTTCAGAACTCTACAACCGCTATCCTGGCAGCGACATTTATGTAATTGGTACAGGAGCAAGTCTACGTGTTTTTCCGCTCTCGCTACTCGAAAACAAAATTACAATCGGACTTAACCAAACCTGGAAAACGCTTCCCGTTCGCTACAGCATTACAATCCATCCGGATCTCAGTATTCCAGAATTTATCCCTGATCAATCACCTCATCCAGAAATCACCTGGATCACCAAGTATGAAAAAACTAAAAGCTTGGTTACACCCGAACAACTGAAATACGCTGAAGAACACTTCTACTTCTTTGAGATGATTGGGCGTCCCAACACGCAACCGCCGAACAAACCCCCAGACACGGGGCGAGTTCTGGACTGGGTTCGCAAAGCGACAGATGACAAGCTATATCTATGGACTTCGATCGCGCAAGCTGGAGTCAACTTAGCCGCTAACATGGGTGCTAAAAACATCTTTCTCATTGGCTGCGACAACTGCGCTCTACTGGGCAACAATCACGCCCACAAACAACATACCCGTTGGCGCGATGCCTCGGCAGACAGCCGCTATCGCGAATACTATGAAGGACTGGCTGAAATGCGTCCTGTGTTGCGACAGCGCGGCGTCAACTTAGTCAGCCTCACTCCATTCCTGAGTCTAGAAGCCCCTGAGCAAGATTTCGAGCGGCTCTGTGAAGAACTTGACCAGCCCACCCTGATTCAAAGCGCCCCAGATATTTCTCCGAAACTCGACTATACCGGACATTATCTCAATCGCTTTAAGCAGTTTGCACGCAAAGTGATCTCTGTCCGATGAGTACTTCCATGAAAGCTAGACTTAGGCTCGCATTCGATCCCACTTCGCTTGGTTTGTTTCGTGCTGACTTGATTATTTTAGTGTTGCTGTTAGTGTTCACTAGCCTAATCGCGTATGCAAGTGGCCAGCTGGTCGATTCAGTGATACTTCAAGATTACACCGAGGATGTCTGGTTTGGGTCTGATATCGAGCGCGTGTTCTCGAACATGAGTTCTCGCACTGCACCAAATTTCCGCGCGAAAGTGCATCCGTTGTTTTCGTTACTGGCGTTTCCACTTGTAAAAGTCGTACGCGCGATCGCGCGTACGACACCTGCCACTGCCGTCATGATCCTGGTTGCCGGAACGACGGCAGCTTGGGTCGGTTTGCTGTTTGTGACGCTGCGATTAATGGGCTGTCGTCGCTTTGACGCTACTGTATTTAGCGTATTGGCCTTGTCGAGTGCAGCATTGATCTTTTGGACGACCGTTCCAGAGACCTATCTGTTTGGGTCACTGAGTATGCTGGCTGCCCTTTTCCTCGTGGCGCTTTCGCAAACTACAGTGCTACCGATTTGGAGTTACATTTTGATGAGTGCATTCACGCTCAGCATTACGACGACAAATTGGATGGTTGGCATCGCAGCAACAGTAATAAGTCATACCTGGAAGCGAACAATCGCAATTACTGGGATAGCGCTGGCGATCGTGGTGGTGTTGTGGGGCGTTCAGAGCCGAATTTTTCCAGGAACAACTTTTATCACTGACCTTTCGGAAGAGACAAACTACCTGTTGCCAAAAACGTCAGGCGGTTCGATTCGAGTGTTACTCGGATTTATATTTCATCCGATGATTGTTCCTGCGCTTCAAGTCATTCCAAGCAATCGCAATCAGATCGAGTGGCCCCTGCTTAGCGTTCAGCAGTCATTTCCTGGTTCGGGGGGTATCTGGGGCATGATTGCGGTACTGTTGTGGACAGCGCTACTAATTTTTGGTGTGCTAGCGTGTTGGCAAGTTAGAAAAAATCGAAAACTAAGCTTTGTGATTGGCGTTGGATTGCTGGGGCAGCTTGCATTGCATTTAGTGTATGGCGAGGAGACATTTTTGTATGCAATTCATCTCATTCCATTTTTGATTCTGATGTGCGCAATGGCGACGTTAACCCGATGGCGAACGATCGTCTTAGGATTGGCTATTCCTCTAATTGTGTTTGCAGGATTAAATAATGGCAATCAGTTTTTCCTAGCCACTGAATTTCTCAAGCACCGTGGCAGCCTCCGCGAGCAGATTCCAATCCTTCGCTCGAACATGCCAACGATTCAAGTACCGCTTGGCGCGATCGTACTTGGTTCTCCCCTCCATTCTACTGACCCATCATCATGACACCCAGGGAAAATTTTCTGTTCAATGTGCCGTTCACTCAGGTTTGGTTTCGGCTAAAACATGGCGTTCCTCAAAAGCTGAGCGCGTTAAGAAAGCAGGCGTTCCATCGCCTGCAGTGGGCGGTTACGCCTGCACGATATGATTTGGTGTTTGTGATCTGCGAAGGAAATAAAGGCTGGATCTTAGACGCGCTCTGCAAGGAAATCGCGACCTATTTTCCAGGCAAGTGTCACTTTCACTATTCAGAAGCGTTCCTGCCGCCCGCCAAGGCTTATTTCTTCTCGCATTATTCACTGTATCCGTCGGGTCTAGCCCAGAATCCGCAGATTGCCCAGGCAAAATTGCTCGTGTTCTACACCCACAAAAAATCGATTGGCATGAGTGAGTCAGCGCTAATTGCGGCTTTGAATCAGGCGACAACCACGATTTTTGTGAATTCACGATCGTGCAACGAACTACGTGCGGCAGGACTTGAGCCAGCGAAATCGACCTATATTCTCCAAGCGGCTGATCCTGACCTATTTCAACCGCACGAGCGTGTAAACGGAGCAGTCGGATTTTGTACAGCTTACTACGAGCGCAAAGATCCCGATCGGATCTTTGAAATCATCAAAGCTATGCCGCATCGTCAGTTCATCCTGTTGGGTCGAAATTGGCAACAGTACGATCGCTTTGAGGAACTGCGGAACCTAGCCAACTTCAAGTATGTCGAAGCTCCCTATCGCGACTACCCGATGTACTATGCTCAAATGGACGTGTTTGTGTCTCCATCTCGTTTAGAAGGAGGTCCAATTCCCGTAATTGAAGCCATGATGTGCAATATCTTTCCGGTAGTAAGCAATACCGGACACAATCCTGATTTAATCAACTCTGGAGAAAACGGCTTTATTTTCGATACCGATGCGTCGATCGACACGATTTGTGAATTGATCGATCGAGCCTTCACCATGACGACCAATGTTCGCAAAACGGTTGAGCATTTAAGCTGGAAAAATTTTTCGTTGGCAGTTCAAGCGTTGTTGCAACCAACGAAGTGACTCTCAAATCAGTGTGACTTTAAAGCGAGCGTGATTCTTAAATGAGTACTCAAACTTCTTCTCACCCGATTCGGATTTTTATTGGATCAAGCCCAAAAAATTTGATCGAAGAACGGGTTTTTTGCTACAGCCTGTTGAAATCTGCAAGCCAGTCGATGGAGATTTACATCATTGACGGGGTAACCGGATCGGCAAAAAATATTGTCACAGGTGATGTAAAAACGCTGCCAGCAGACATTGCCGGGCGCATTAAAGGCGCAACTGCATTTTCTCTAGCCCGTTGGGCAATTCCAGAATGGTGTAACTATCAAGGTCGCGCAATCTATTGCGATTCTGATCAATTGGTAATGTCAGACGTGGCGGAACTGTGGAATTATGATTTAGTCGATAGTGTTTTTGCTGCTGTTCCTGTTAAACAGGCAAAGTGCTACAAGCATTACATTGAGGATTCGATGAACGGATTCCTAAACACGGAAGAAGTTTTTTATCTTGCCAGCGTTATGTTAATAGACTGCGCCAAAGTTAAATGGAGCATTAACGAGCTTGTTGAACTATTGGATCGCAATGCATTCTCCTTACCGAGTTTGATGTACTTGGGAGAGCATTTCAGAAAACATTTTAATTTATCTGTTACAGCAATACCGAGCGAATGGAATCACCTCGATTACGTCGATCGTGATTCTAAAATCGTTCATTTTACCGATCTCACCAGTCAACCTTGGCGATTCCATCACAATCCGATTAGTGATTTGTGGGAGCAATTTTTCTTAGCGGCACTCGACGAGAACGCAGTGACGCAAGACGAAATCGATACTGCCTATGCAAATGGCTGGATTACAGGCAGAATCAAAGCACTAGCTCACATGCCTAAGATAGTTCGCCGTCCGCTCAATCGGATCTGGAGAAGTTGGAGCGCCGCAATCTTTAACTTGAGTACTGTTCTAAAGCAGCAAAAACGGTGGCTTAGAGCAGGGTGGTTTAAATTAACAAGCTGGACAAGCATTCGCGCTTAATTGATTCTGATGTCCCTTGAACTTCAATCGCTCACATCTCAATCTGCTGCGGCTCTTGATCGCTTTGCTTGGAATGCAATTTGCAATTGGTCGAAACACACTAGTGTTGTCACAATCTATAACGGTATTGATTATGCAGAATTAACGCGGTGTTTTTTGTGGGATAAGGTCGCACGTGCGATCCGTCAACAAACCAATTCAGATCAGTTTGAATTTGATCGCGTCTTACCGCCTACGCCCCTCACCCCGCATCCTAATCGGCTCAAATTTTGGCTGAAGCGATCGCTAAAATTGCTCCAGATGTGGCAAGATGTGCGATCGCTTCAGTCTTCGCAGGTTCTCTACGTTCCTTGCGCTCATCCGACTCTACAGTCTGTGGTGAAAGTGATCGCTCAATCTGAATCCATTACTGTAGTTGCTCCTCAAGGCGCATTTGACTCGGCTCTAAATATTCAAACGATTAGACCGCCACTGCTTTTAGATCTGCCAAATCTAGCTCACGTTGAAGCGCTGCACCAAGGCATCCTTGAAGGACTCGGAGCGCTCGGCGTCGAACTGCTTGAACCTGATGTCATCGTGCTTCGACATCAAATTGCTCAACTCCTGCTCCGAACAGAGCAAATTGAAACCGAGTTATCGATTCTGCGTCCTAATGCAATTCTTGTGTTCGCTGACAATCACTTTCCGGTTCAGAGCTACGTTTTTGTTGCGCGAAAATATGCGATTCCATCCATCATGCTGCAACATGGTCTAGATTGCGAACAGCACTGTTTAGATGAGGCTTACGCAGACGTTATCAGCGTTTGGGGAGATGCCCGTCTCCAACGATATCAGCAAGATTCTACTTGGCAACCGAGCCGCTTGCAGGCAAATGGAAACCCTGAATACGATGGCTTAATGTTTCCCAATCAGCTTGATCGTGGGGGTGAATATTGGCTATGGACAACTCGCCCCCACTGTCCTGAAAAGTGCTACATTCCCTCGCGCACGCCTCAAGAAGGCATTCAAATTTTACAGGCTTTACTGACTGCACTTGAGCAGTCGCCCACCGCGCATTTAGTGATTAAACCGCATCCTTTAGATGACATTGCCTTATACCAGACTTACATCAATGCTCATCCCTTAAGCGATCGCGTCACACTATCAACCGGACTCGTGCGATCGCTGATTCCAAACGCTAGTGTTGTCATCTCCGAAGATTCGACGGTTGGCTTAGAGGCAATGTTCTTTGGCAAAGTCGTGATTCACGCCCATTTTGCTGTGTCTGATCCAGTGCTGCCCTTTGTAAAATACAATGCAGCGCTTCCTGGATTTTCTCCTGAAACACTACAGACATCACTACAGCAAATCGAACAGCTATCAGAAAAACAGCAGCAAGACCTCCTTGAAGGGCAACGACAGTTTTTGCAACAGTATGCGGGCGTCTGTGATGGAAAGGCACAGGAACGGGTGACATCAATGATCCAGACAATTTTAGAACAATGAAAAAAATTGCATTCATTTCGCTTAATGCTACTACTTCGTGGGGGGGGAGTGAAGAACTTTGGGCGCAAACTGCAACCCGGATGGCGTGCTCTGGATACAAGGTTAGTGTCAGCGTCAAGGGGTGGAATCCAAAACCAAAACAGATGCAGGCCGTAGAAGCTGATTGTTCAGTTACCTACCGCTGGTATGATCAAACGTTATTTCAAAAAGTGGCATTTATGGCACACCGAGGGCAAGGATTTTATCGCTGGCTTGATCGCGTTCGTCCTACTCTCGCTGTGATTAATCAATCTTCTAATAATGATGGTCTATTTTGGATGGAAGCGTGTTGGCAGCGCAGCATTCCTTATGTGACGATCTCACACGTTGCGTCGGAGAATTATTGGTATCCTGATGAGCTTAATGCACGCTTAGCACACGCATATCGTCGAGCAAAGAAATGCTATTTTGTTTCTCAAAAGAATCTAGAATTAACCGTTAAGCAAATTGCAGCAGAGATACCCCACGCGCAAATTGTGCGAAATCCATTTAACGTGTCTTACAATGCTGTGTCTACCTGGAAGCAAACGGATGAAGGATTCAAACTGGCCTGTGTGGGACGGCTCAATCCGGTCAGTAAAGGACAGGATATTTTGTTTGAAGTTCTGCGCTCAGACAAATGGAGAAATCGCCCAATCACAGTGACGCTATTTGGAGAAGGGGGTCATGCTGAAACTCTAAAGCGACTGCGCGATTTATGGGGAATTCAGAATGTTGAGTTTGGGCAGTTTACACCTGATGTCGAGTCGATCTGGTCAACGCATCACGCGCTGATTTTGCCATCTCGCTATGAAGGATTACCATTGGTCGTGGTCGAAGCGATGCTGTGTGGGCGCATCTGTATCGTTACTGATGTTGCAGGCAATACTGAATTAGTGGATGACAATGTGAATGGATTTGTTGCAAAAGCACCGACGCCGGAATTTGTGGACGAAGCACTAGAGCGGGCTTGGCAGCAGAGAGACTCTTGGTACGAGATGGGAAAAGCCGCTGCTTGTAAAGTTCGTGAGGTGATTCCGCCTGACCCGATCGCAGTTTTTACTCAAGATCTCGAAACGCTACTTTAAGTAAGACCGTCTTCCCTTTCCGCGTCTTCTCCGTATGATTCCGGATGTTTGTCCGCTTTTTCACTGAGAATTGACATAGATCAAGATTCTTCGCAAATTTACCGAGTTTTCCCTGAACGGCAACTTTACCCTCGAATGGATGAGAGGTAATTGAATCCTACTTTAGCTGTCTGGAGTTGAGCTTTGACGGTCGCTTTTGATCTCAGTTCCTCCCCTATCTTCTTCTGAGACTGTGGCTCGAAGAAGGCTTTGACAGATGACGTGTGCCTGCTTAATTTTGCATACAAAGATTTTCTAACTTAATTTCTTCAACCTGTTCTTTTCTGAAGGCTCCAATCATGCAACTGATTCCAGCAGAGCTTCATTGGTCTCATGTCCGATCGCTGCTGCAACTCGAAGCAGATGCGATCGCAAGAACTGCTCAGCAACTTGACCCCGAAGCGGTAGATTACGCAGTTAATTTACTTCTAACCTGTCGCGGAAAAGTCGTGCTATCCG
Source organism: Myxacorys chilensis (assembly GCF_059505265.1). Taxonomy (NCBI): domain Bacteria; kingdom Bacillati; phylum Cyanobacteriota; class Cyanophyceae; order Leptolyngbyales; family Leptolyngbyaceae; genus Myxacorys; species Myxacorys chilensis. The sequence goes on from NZ_JCACKG010000181.1 coordinate 31,508, forward strand.
GTGTTGGGAAGTCAGGGATTGTGGCTCAAAAAATCGCGGCAACCTTGAATAGTATCGGTACAATCGCGGTGTTTTTACATCCTTGCGATGCGCTACACGGAGATTTGGGGATTGTCAATTCTGCCGATGTCGGACTGATTTTAAGCAACAGTGGTGAGACGGATGAGTTGATCCAAATGATGCCGCATCTCAAGCATCGGAACGTGCCAACGATCGCGATTTTAGGAAACTTGAATTCGACCCTGGCTCAACAAGCGACGATCGCGCTCGATGCGTCGGTCGATCGCGAAGCCTGTCCATTAAATCTAGCGCCCACAACAAGTACCACGGTGGCGTTAGCGATCGGGGATGCGCTAGCGATGAGTTTGATGCAGTTGAAGCAAATCACCCCCGAAGAATTCGCCTTCAACCATCCCGCAGGCAGGCTAGGTAAACGCCTGACGCTCACTGTGAAAGATTTGCTGCACCTAGAAAGCCCCACTCTGACTCCCGATGCCTCTTGGCTAGAAGTATTAGGTGCAATCAGCCAAGGGGGACTCGGCGCGGTCAATATTGTCAATGACAAAGGTTATCTGCTGGGGTTGATTACGGATGGCGATTTGCGACGCTGGATTCAAAAGTTAGAATTGGCCGAATTAGCCACATTAACGGCGGCGCAAGTGATGACGCCAAACCCAGTTCTGGTCACTGCTGAAGCACTGGCTTACGATGCCTTGAAGCTCATGGAAGAGCGGTCTTCGCAGATTTCGGTGCTGCCTGTGGTGGATGATGAGCAGCGGTGTTTAGGCTTAATTCGGTTGCATGATATTGTGCGGAGTGGATTGTAATGGTGAAGATTTTGGCGGTGATCCCGGCGCGCTATGGTTCTCAGCGACTGCCAGGAAAAGTGTTGCTTAACATTGGTAATCGACCAATGGTGCAATGGGTCTATGATGCGGCGATTCAATGTCCAGCCTTTGCGAATGTAGTTGTGGCCACTGATAGCGAGGAGGTTGCCACCTGTGTGCGAAGATTTGGCGGTCGGGTAGAAATGACGTCAAGCGCCCATGAAACTGGAACCGATCGTGTTGCAGAAGTGGCACATCGCTATCCAGATATGGATGTGGTTGTGAATGTTCAAGGCGATCAGCCGTTTGTCACGTCAGAGATGTTGATGCGATTGGTGCAGCCTTACATTGAGGGCGAGACGCCAGAGATGACAACGCTGGCTTGCCCACTGAATCAGGAAGCGGGCTATACCGATCCCAACGTGGTGAAAGTGTTATGCGATCGCAATCATCACGCGCTGTATTTTTCTCGGTCTCCGATTCCTTATTTTCGCAATCCGGGAACGGTTCCAGTACATCACCATTTGGGATTGTACGCCTTCCGTCGGGATTTCCTCGCGAACTATGCTCAACTCGCTTCAACCCCATTTGAGCAATGCGAAGCGTTGGAGCAATTGCGAGTGTTAGAGCATGGCTTTAAGATTCGAGTTTGCTACTCAGAAAAAATGGTTTTGGAAGTCAATACGTCTGAAGATCTTGATGCTGCAAAAGCATTAGCAGTTCATTAGTAAAAATGGCAATTCCAATCATTACAATCCACCATGGATATGTTCCATATTTGCTTCACGTCCTAGCACAAGCAAAGGCAACTAATCCAAGATCGGAAATTATTCTATTAGGAGATTCAAGCAACTCGATCATCAGTTTTGTCACTCATCGAAATACGTCAGACTATTTTGAAGAAGCGCAGAAATTTGAGGAGTTTTATCAAGATAAACATAGAAGTCCCAACCCATACAAGTATGAGCTAACTTGCTTTCAAAGATGGTTTATTCTCAAAGAGTTTATGGAGAAAAACCACATTGAAAGAGCAGTTCATATCGATTCGGATTTGATGCTCTATGCGGATATGACCAAAGAATCGACGAAGTTTGAGGACTGCGAATTTACCATTCAAAACCAAGGCTGTGGTCATAATTCGTTTATCCGCCTTAGCGGAATTCGTAAGTTCTGCAAGCTAATCATGGATACCTACTCTGATCCAGATCTGTTTGCAATTATTGAACAGCAGCAGAAAGAGCGCGAAGAGCAGCGAAAAGGTCATTCGGTGATGCAAATAGGCGGTATTTCTGATATGAGCTTGCTGCGACGGTTCTATCAAATTAATGGCGATAACATTTGCTCAACATCTCAAATTCTGGACGACTCGGTTTTTGATCTCAAAATTGATTCTGCAAGCGGTGGTTTTGAAATGCAGAATAGCTTAAAGAAGATTCAGTGGATGAATCAGCAGCCGTTCTGCAAAAATCTTGAATTAAATCGATTGATCAAGTTTAATTCTCTCCATTTTCAAGGCGATTCAAAACGGCATATTCATCGCTATTTCACGGGCAACCCGCTTCAGATTATCTACCACAAGATTAAGATTAGACTGTTGTGGAAACTAAACCTCATCAAACTATGACTTCTATCCAAGTTACACAAACTTTGCACATTGGCGATGGTCACCCTCTAGCCTTGATCGGCGGGCCTTGCGTGATCGAGTCGGAAGACTTCACGCTGAAGATGGCAGACCAAATTCGTCAAGTTTGCGATCGCTTGTCCATTCCATTCATTTTCAAATCCTCGTTTGACAAAGCCAATCGCACCTCGATTAACTCCTTTCGCGGACAGCCGATCGACGATGGCTTAGAGATTCTTCAGAAAGTAAAAGACAAGATTGGTGTTCCCGTTCTCACTGACATTCACGAAAGTTCTCAAGCTGCGATCGCAGCGGAAGTCGTAGATATCCTACAAATTCCCGCATTTCTCTGTCGGCAAACCGATTTACTAATGGCGGCGGCGGAAACGGGGCGCACCGTAAATGTCAAGAAGGGACAATTTCTAGCGCCTTGGGACATGAAAAATGTGGTTCGCAAACTCGAAACAAGTGGCGCTAGAAACATTCTGTTGACCGAGCGGGGCACGAGTTTTGGGTATAACGCGCTGGTGGTGGACTTCCGATCGCTGCCGCAAATGCGTGAGTTTGGCTATCCGATCGTGTTTGATGCCACGCACAGTGTTCAAATGCCAGGAGGCCAAGGCGACAAATCGGGTGGACAGCGGCACTTTGTTCCGTACTTGGCGAAAGCAGCGGCAGCTGTCGGAATCGATGCCTTGTTTATGGAGGTTCACGAAGACCCTGACAATGCCCCAAGCGATGGACCCAACATGATCCCGTTGGCGCAGCTAGAAGCCGTATTAAAGCCAATTCTACGAGTCCGAGATAGTTTGGCGGGTTCTGACTAATGGCAGCACTTTCTCAGGCAGAATTTGAAGCACGATTAGCCGAGGTTCGGTTACTCGCGCTTGATGTGGATGGCGTTCTCACCGATGGGGGGCTGTACTACACCGAAACGGGCGAGGAACTGAAAAAATTCAACGTCAAAGATGGCTTGGGCATTCAGCGTGTGATGAACTGCGGGGTTGAAGTGGCGATTTTTTCGGCTGGGTCGTCTCCAGCCACTCTGCATCGTGCGAAGCGGCTAGGAATTAATCACGTTTATATTCGTGTTCCAGATAAGTTGGTTGCGCTGAATCAACTGTGCGAAACGTTAAATGTGTCTCCTGATCAGGTTGCCTATATGGGAGACGACCTCGTTGATATTCCAGCAATGAATAGCGTTGGCGTTCCGATTGCCGTTGCTGATGCAATGCCCGAAAATCAAGCCGTTGCAGTCTATGTAACTCAGAAATCTGGCGGTCAAGGGGCTGTCCGAGAAATCTGTGATCTAATTGCCAAGCACTATCCGTTGTCCTCTACCACTCATCTCTATGCGGGTTCTCCATATCAATCAATCTGATACGTCTGGAGGTGCTGCGATCGCAGGCTATCGTCTGCATCAAGGATTATTAGGTCGCGGGATTGATTCTCGATTACTTGTAGGTCGTGCGGTAAGTACGAGCGATCAAGTGGCTAAAGTTTATCCTGCGTCTTCTTCGGAAATGAGGCTGAAGCGGCTGACGCAGCGCTTTGGCTTGAATCATGTTCATCTTCTTTCAACTTCCAAGTTGGCTCAACACCCGTTCTATGAGCAAGCTGATATTCTCAACTTGCACAACTTACACACAGGCTACTTCAACTATTTAGCGATCGCGGCGCTAACCGCAACCAAACCAGCAGTATTTACGCTTCATGATATGTGGAGCTTTACCGGACACTGCGCCTATAGTTACGACTGCGATCGCTGGAAAATAGGCTGTGGTCACTGTCCTTATCCTGATACGTATCCTGCCATTCGACGAGATAGCACCTCCTGGGAATGGAAGCTCAAAGAACGAACTTATAAGCACTCGAATCTAACTATTGTTGCACCCAGTCAGTGGTTAGCTGAGCAAGCTCAATCGAGCATGCTGAATCGATTTCCAATTCACTGCATTCCTTACGGGATTGATGTTGATGTCTACCAGCCTGTTGAGCAGGATCTCTGTCGCGCCGTGCTGGAGATTCCGCGAGACAAGAAGGTGATTCTATTTGGCGCTCAAAGTCTTCAGGAAACGCGCAAAGGCGGAGACATTTTGTTAAACGCCTTGCGAGATTTGCCAGAATCGCTAAAAGCAGAAACGCTACTGCTCACCTTTGGAGAAACTAACACTGAACTTGCAACCGCGATCAGGATTCCTACGTTAAGCCTAGGCTACATTAGCAGCGATCGCCTCAAAGCGATCGCATATTCGGCGGCTGACGTATTTGTGTTTCCGACCCGCGCTGATAATCTACCGCTTGTGCTGCAAGAGAGTATGGCCTGTGGAACCCCAATGATTTCCTTCAAGATTGGAGGAGTTCCCGATTTGGTGCGACCTGGAGTGACCGGATATTTAGCCGAGCCAGAAGACGCTGCCGACCTCAGCAGCGGCATTGTGAAACTGTTAGACGATGACGTGCTTCGAGAGCAACTGGGAAAAAATTGCCGTGCGATCGCGCTGGAGGAATATCCTCTGCACCTCCAAGCCAGTCGTTATGCCGATTTGTATGATCAAATCTTGCAGAACTAGTTCATTCCGATCCGAGCTTGTATGAACTGAAATCTTGCCCAATTACAATTCTGAACCAAGCCTTCAAGGCCGTAGTTACTTTAAGACACCAATTCTAAATGGACGCTGAACCGTTGTCTCATGCGATCGCACTTAGCATTATTACTCCGGTTTATAACGGAGAGAAATTTATTGAATCTTGCCTTCAAAATGTGATTGAGCAACACTGTTTAGAAGCAGAACATCTCATTATTGATGGCAAGTCTAGTGATAGAACAATTGAGATTGTTCAACAGTATGCTGAACGTTACCCTCACATTCGCTGGATCTCAGAAAAAGATCAGGGGCAATCTGATGCGATGAATAAGGGAATATCAAACGCAAAGGGAGAAATTGTAAGTTTCCTCAATGTTGATGATTACTATGAACCAAATGTTCTCAATCGTGTTGTAGATATCTTTCGATTGCTACCAAAACCTAGCTTTGTTGCAGGAAATTGTAATATTTGGAATGATGCGGGCGAGTTAAAGAAATTTAATCGCCCAGCGAAGCTTAAACTAGCAGATTTATTACTTGGGGGCGACGTGAATCCTCCTCCTATCAATCCGTCTGCTTACTTCTATCACAAGTGTTTACATCAAGAAATTGGCCTCTACAAATTAGATGAACACTATGCGATGGATATTGATTTCATTTTTAGAGCCGTCCAAGTTGCCCACACAAAGCATGTTGATCAAACTTGGGGAAACTATCGTGAAATTGAGGGAACCAAGACGGTTATGGATTGGCGAACAGGTGAAGGCTCTCGTCGAGCAGAAGTGCTGCTGAGAACTTACCGAAATCAGCTTCCTCTCCTTTCGCAACTTCAAATTGCTATGCTCTACTTCTTTCTCAACACACCCATAAAGTTGACCAAGTGGGCAAAGCGGAGTGCTGGTCGAGTATGGCGCGTTTTACCCAAGTTCTCGCAAGCCTAGCGCTAGTTCATGATTTGAGGCAGCACAGGATGCAAATCGGCTACTTACACATCGGCTCTGCTGAGCATGGCATTGCTCGCTATGGACGTCTATTGGCAACCGAAGCACGGCGGAGATCATCTCTTTCTATGATCGAAGCAGAGGTCGTTTTGACGGAACGAAAGGGCAATCCTTCGGAGCTTCGCCAAGCGAATCACGCCTCCCTAATTCGCGCTGCTCAAACGCTCAGGTCAGCCGAGATTGTTCACCTCCAATACAATCGCTTAATTTGGGGCGATGGCTGGTCTCAGTTAGGCTATCTCGATACCTTCATGCGGCACTGCACTTGCCCCTTAGTCGTCACGTTGCACGATATTTTTTATCCACCATCGAGCGCGGCCCTCGCTCAACAATATTTTTCTAAAGCGTCTGGTTCGATTACATTGCGAGACTTAGTAAAAGCAGCTTTAAGAGATCGACTGTCGCCCCATACTTTAGCACTGCAAAAAGTGATGGCGCGATCGCGCCTTGCCTTTGTTTGTACTCAAGAAGAAGCTCGTCGACTGAGCGATCGCGTCTCGATGCAAACAGTTCGGGTGATTCCGCATTTTGTGGAAACAAGAGCAATTCAAATTAGTCGGGCGGAGGCGCGTCAAGCGTTAGGGTTAGCAGACGATGCAGTAATCACATTGCTAGGATTTATTTACAGTGGGAAAGGGCACCAACTGTTAGTCCAGGCGTTGGCGCAGTTGCCGCCTACCGTTAAAGTTGTCTTTGCTGGAGGCGTCAGTTCAGGCCATGAAGCGTTTTATCAGGATTTAATGGCACTGGCGGAGAAGGAGGGAGTGCGCGATCGCATTCGGGTCACAGGTTATCTATCGGAGTCGGAGTTGGAACAGTATTTAGTCGCGACCGATTTGGCGGTCTGCCCATTCCAGCAAACTTCTGCTTCTGGTTCACTCTCAACCTGGATTTCGGCGGCACGTCCGATTCTCGCCTCTAACATTCCTCAAGTCGCAGAATACAACGAGCTAAAGCCTGGTGCAATTAAAACCTTTGATTCCTACACAGTTGAGGCGTTAACAACAGCGATTCAAAATTTGATTCCTCTACGCAGCGAATTTAATGATTCTAAAGTGTTATTTCTAAGTCAGAATCTCTCTCTGCCGTCCGTGTTCGATCAACATCTTCAGAGTTACAACTCAGTGTTAGAAAAATCTCTTCAAACGGCTTGATATTCGTAGAGAATCTGTTAGCGATCGCGATCTGTATTATGAAACTTAACTCCAGCAAATCCGACATTTGTAGCAAGTACTTTTACCTGAGTTCAAGTGATATGCAGTTTATGCCAGAGAACTTAGAAGAGCGAAAATTGAAGCTGAATTGAACTCTAAATGAATATCCTAGTTGACACCTTTTTTACAACTGATCCCAACGGACATGGCGGTGATCATCGCACAGCACAAATTGCTGAACTGATTAAGAAGGCGAGTATTAATAGTTCTCCCTTCGATCGAACCCTGCTCACCACCCGCTTTAGCCGCTACTTAGCAGGCGTCAGCGCTATTCTCAATCCCACCACACTTCAATTCATTACAAAACATCGGTTAAAAGTGGGTTACTCCACGGTTGCATTAGCGTTTTGCGGTTTTCAACGGCAGCTTTATCAATCCAAATTGCGACAGCATAACGGAATCAAACTCCTGCTGTGGGAAGCTACAAAAAATTATGTAGCCCCTTATGTTGCGGCAGATAACGGGTTTAAAGTGATTGCCTTGCCTCACAACCTAGAATCTCTTGTGCTAGATCAAGGAGCCTTTTTCGCGGGGTTTGAAACAGAGGTTCGTGCTCTTGTAAAAGCAGATACAGTCTTCTGCATTTCTCGCGAAGAAGAATGGTTATTAAGAATCAAAGGAGCCAACGCCTATTTTTTACCGTATTATCCGCCAGAAGCTGTTCTGCAACGCTTATTGAAAGTCCGTGAAGCAAGAGCAACTTCTACAAAACGCGGGTTCCTGATTCTTGGCAACGCCAACAACCCACCGACTCGAAACGGTATGATTGAGCAATTAGAACGGTTGCGAGAAGTTGAAAAAACGTTAGATTTTTATGTAGATATTGCAGGCTACGGAACCGAGCGACTAGCGGAGTATTGCGACGGCAAAACCTATACAATCCACGGTGCCATTACCAATGAAAAGCTTGATGAGTTATTAATTGGTACTCAAGCTGCGTTGATACACCAGAAACCAACTTCTGGTGCGCTCACTCGAATTCCTGAACTACTGATCAGTGGAGTTCCGGTGGTTGCAAATACCAATGCTTGTAGAAGTACTTCTGAGTATTCAGGAGTTTACCGCTATGAAAGTTGGATTGAGCTTGCAGATTGGATGAGCCAATCATTACCAATGCCAAAAATGTTAAATCACCCTGTTGCAGCAGAGAAACGATTTGTGGAATGCATTCGGCAATTTCTGTAGAAGCGTTCTACAGGTCTGTCCTCAACTTGCTTTGTTCTCTAACGACTACTCTTAAACCCAAAAGCTTTGCCGGAACCGATGACCACGTTAAATTCGCACTCTACAAAGCCCAATTTGCTCAATGAGGCTCCAAGAAGTGAGAATCTCCGTACTACTCTACTTGTATTCGATCTTCTCTCTCAAGGGCACCACGCCGCCTACATTCGCCATCTTGTAGAGTATTGGTGCAGCACTCAATGCCCAGATTCACTAACCTGTGTTGTCACTCCTGAGTTTCTAGAATTCCATCCTGATCTGATCAATTTTGCATCTGAACATGGTCAACCCAACGTCCAGTTCTTTCCAATTTCTGAAGAAGACTTTATCCACCTAAAAGCTCAAGTATCGTTCACGGCCAAAGTTTTTACTGAATGGAACTTGTTTTGTAGATATGCTGGTGAGCTAAATGCAAGCCAAGCATTGCTAATGTATTTTGATCATCTACAACTGCCAATCTTGTTTGGAAGAAAGGCTCCTTGTCCTGTTTCCGGCATTTACTTCAGACCCACATTTCATTACACCACGTTCTTTGGTTATCGTTCAACCTGGAAAGATTTAATCCGTCGCTGGCGGCAGAAAGTGCTATTAGCGTTAGTGTTACAAAGATCTAACCTAAAGTGTTTATTTAGCCTTGATCCCTTTGCAGTTTCTCATATTGCTAAATTCACTTCCAAAACGCAGGTCCTTTGTTTACCCGATCCAATCACTCCAGAGAAGATAAATTCAGGACAGGCCATTAAACTTAAGGAGACGCTGAAGATTGACAACGCTCGGCAAATCTTTCTCATGTTTGGTATGTTGTCGGGCCGAAAAGGAATTTTCCAAGTTCTAGACGCAATTCAACAGTTAGATCCGGATTCGTGCCAAAAAATTTGTTTATTGTTAGTAGGTTCGATCCAGCCATCCCAAAAGTCCAAAATTCAGTCACTCATCCTAGAAGTCTCACAGTCACGACCTATTCAAATTGTTGTTCAGGATGACTTTGTTCCAGAGTCTGATGTTGCGCTTTACTATCACATTGCTGATGTTGTTCTCGCAACCTATCAACGGCACGTGGGCATGAGTGGCATTCTTTTAGCGGCAGCAGCGGCGCAAAAGCCTGTTATCTCTTCAGATTTTGGGTTAATGGGTGAACTCGTAAAACGCTATTGTCTCGGACTCGCGATCGATTCTACGAATCCGAGTGCGATCGCGCAAGCCATTCTAGAGGCGCTTGATGGAGTAAATGAAAGCTGCGATCGTCAGAAGATGGAGCAATTTGTAAATCAAAACTTAGCTGAAAATTTTGTTAAAACCCTTGTTAAAACCCTGACTGGCCAATTGCCGAACCAAGCTCATATCTGAGGCGGCGTTATCGTTCCCTATGGCTCACTAGCAAGTTATGAAACAAAAATCAAAATGGGCGGCCATACTACTGGGTGTATATGCGCATGGCTTGACCCTTTATTTTACTCTTACAAGTCTGATTGGAGTTAGCTCCAGCATCTTGACAGGTATTTTTCAAGTTGCTCTTATTTCTATTCCTCTTATACTTATAATCACCGATAAACAATCAAAACGAAAACTATTCCGGATTGGAATTGTTGATGCGCTATATATCGCTTTTGTAGCGATGTTTGTTTACGACTTGATCTTTCCTTCTCCAACTGCGATATTTCCAGCAAACTTAGCGATTTACTTTTGTGTTTACTGGCTTGCTTTAACATTGATCAGAAGTCTTACCTTCAATCAGTTTAAAGTTTTTTGCTATGCAGCTAATGTAGCCGCCTCAGTGACATCGCTCATTCTCTTCGTTCAGGTTAGTACTGGAAGTGCAGCTTTAGTGAATAACGGTGAGCGATTAGCCGCAGGTGCATCTAGCAATCCTATTCTGGTTGGATACACCGGAGCCTTTGCGTTTCTCTCCAGTTTGATTTTGTGGATCACTGGAAAAACATCTGGAAAGGCGATTTGGCTTCTAGTGGGTGTTCCTGGATTGTTTGTTTGCACTTTGTCTGGAACCCGCAGCGCAACGCTATCGATGTTGGCGAGTGGATTTCTTCTTGGCGTCTATGTTCTTTTCATTCTGCTGAGTTCTAACAAAACCTCATCCAGATTTTTCTCAAATTTAACTTTAGTGGCTGGAATCTTCTTGTTTGGCTTGCTGACTTTAGATCCGGTGATGGCACTGATGTCACCCGGAAAACCTTCAGATAAGCCATCTCTGATTTCTACTGCGATCGAGAAGGGAATCGGTAGAATCGATATTCTTTTTCGAGTAGCAGATGGAGGAAGTGGAGATATGTCGATTCAAGGAAGACAAGCGATATATCAACAGGCGTGGGAGACGTTCTTAAAAAACCCGGTTTGGGGGAATGGGTTGTACTCTAGTGGCTCTGCCCACAATGCTTTTCTGCAAGTTGCGACCGAGTTTGGGATGTTTGGTACTTTAGCGTTTACGTTGCCGCTTCTCTATTTGGCCTATCAGCTTTTCAAGACGGTCGTGGCAAACGCGATGCAGATTGATCCAAGAAAATCTTTTCTAGGCCCTCAGCGATTTCTGAGGAGCGACTATGCCATGATGACAGGCTTTAGCATTGTCTTTTTTATTCAAGCGCTTTGTATGTTTTCGTTTCACGGTGATCCCTATCGGAGTTACCTTCCTGTGTGTTCTATTGGCGTGATTATTGCTTTTGTTCGGTTGAGTAAACGTGAGATTCGAGCCAACATCAGTTCTAGTTGAGCGCCAGGAGACTAAATCGAAACAGACTCGTTGAAGTCAACGATCGCGGTTGACGCATAGATAGAAATTATGACTCACATTGCTCTGCTATTCACAAATTACGGTCCCTATCATCTGGCGCGTCTCAATGCGATGCATCAACTTTGCCAAGACTTAAATTGGCAGGTAACGGCAATCGAACTCGCGCGAGCGGAAGCAGACTACGAGTGGAGGACTAGCGTTGAGCATCTTCCCTACCCGTTTATTACGATCACTGAAAATCAACAGCTTGAAGCGGTCAATCCTATTAAGTTAGGTCAATCCCTGATTAAAACGTTGGAGCGGGTTCAACCGGATGCGATCGCCATTATGGGGTACTTTCGCCCGTCTATGCTGATGGCGCTAATGTGGGGAGCATGGACGGGAAAAGCCAGAATTCTATTTTCAGCGACCAAAGAAGATGATGCTCCACGACGGTGGTGGCAAGAGCAGGTTAAGCGAACAATCCTTAAACAGTTCCAAGCCGCATTGGTGGGCGGAAACCCTCAAAAACGCTACCTCACTAAGCTGGGAATGCTGCCGGAGCAAATTGTAGTGGGGTATAACGTGGTAGGCAATGACGCCTTTCACCCGTCTAAGATTCGATCGCTACCACCACCAATTGCTCGACCCTTCTTTCTGTCCATCAATCGCTTTATTCCTAAAAAAAATCTGTCAAATCTTATTTCTGCTTATGCTGCTTATAGTCAGCAAGCGGGTTCACAAGCTTGGGATCTGGTCTTGTGCGGTGATGGTCAGCTTCGCCCTCAGCTTGAGCAGCAAATTGCGGAACTGGGTTTAAGCGATCGCATTCATTTACCAGGCTTCCTTCAGCAGGACGAACTACTACCATATTTTGCTCACGCGGGTTGTTTTGTTCATGCTAGTACTCAAGAGCAGTGGGGATTGGTAGTCAATGAGGCAATGGCAGCGGGACTACCTGTGCTGGTATCGAATCGCTGTGGATGTTTTGAAGATCTAGTGATTGAAGGGATAAATGGTTGGGGATTTGATCCCGATAATATCGAACAGATGACTGGATTGATGGTCAAGATGAGTTCAGAGATGGTAGATGCTGAAGCAATGGGGACAGCAGCGTTAAGTCATATTCAAAAATTTTCGCCTGCTCACTTTGCTCAAGGCTTGAGTCAAGCTGTAAGGGTTGCGTTAAGCGAAGCTCAGCCTAATTTGATTGTATAAAAAATTACTTGTATGAAAATTCTTCATGTCATCCCTTCTGTTGGATTATCTCGGGGAGGCACAAGCCAAGCAGTTTTGGGATTACTACAAGCTTTAAGGTTGCAAGGAGCCGATGTGGAACTTGCCACTACAAATGATGATGGAGAAGCACTGTTGGATGTTCCACTGGAGCAAAAGGTTGAGTACCAGCACATTCCAACCTGGTTTTTCCCCCGCTTTTCTCCACCTCAGTCTGCCATCCGCGAATTTGCCTTTTCCAAGGCACTCACAGCTTGGTTGTGGAAACATATTGCTGAGTACGACTTAGTTCATGTTCATGCACTGTTCTCGTATCCATCGACGATCGCGATGACGATCGCGCGACTAAAGCGAGTTCCCTATATTCATCAACCACATGGATTACTATGCAACTGGTCGCTTCAGCAAAGCAAACTAAAAAAACAACTCTACCTATCGCTCATTGAGCGGGACAATATTCGACAAAGCCGATTTTTGCAGTTGACTTCTGTGATGGAAGAACGGGAGATGAAGCAATTGGCACTAAATGTTCCCAGTGTTGTCTTGCCGCTTGGAGTTTCTGTTGCTGATCCAATTCCTGATGCTCGTGTACGACTACGCAAGCAACTCAAGCTACCAGAAGAGCAGCCAATTATTCTATTTATGTCTCGGCTACATCACAAGAAAGGCTTAGAGTACCTCGTTCCGGCACTAGGACAACTGGCTAATCTGCCATTTACTTTTGTGTTAGCAGGAAATGGAACTCCAGAATATGAACAGGAAGTAGACCTGTTGCTAAACAAAGCTGGAATTCAAACGCGCACCTATCGCCCTGGCTTTGTAACCGGGGAATTTAAGGATCTGTTGCTTCAAGGATCAGACTTCTTTGCCCTCACTTCTTGTTCTGAGAATTTTGGAATGGTTGTGCTAGAAGCAATGGCAGCAGGGCTGACGACAATTTTGACACCTGGTGTTGCTCTTGCCTCTGTCCTTGAAGAGCAGCAACTTGGTTACGTGCCTGCCTTAGACACAAACGAGATCAGAGAGACGATTCGATACTGTTTAGAATCTCCTGACATTGCGAGAGCCGTCGGCGATCGCGCTCGTCGGTTTATCTTCGAGCATTACACCTGGGATCAAATTGCGGCGACATTAGCCGAAACCTATCAAGCAGTTCTCAAGCCTACGACTTATGCTGATAAACATCACACCGCTAATTCTCACGTTTAATGAAGCTCCAAATCTCGATCGGGTGCTTCAACACCTGACGTGGGCAAGCCGAATTGTGGTGATCGACAGCTATAGCACCGATGAAACGCTCGATATTCTCCGCGCTTATCCACAAGTCGAAATTTTCCAACGGCGGTTTGATACGCACGCTAACCAGTGGAATTTTGGGCTGTCGCATGTTCAAACGGAATGGGCACTGTCACTAGATGCAGATTATGTTGTCACCGATGATCTTGTCTCTGAAATTAAAGCATTGCCGTTGGAAACAGACGTTGACGGATACTACATTCCCTTTAAATACTGTGTGTTTGGCAAACCTCTGCGCGGCACGCTATTACCACCTCGGCAAGCTCTGTTTCGCTGCCAGAAATCCACTTATATCGATGATGGACATACGCAACGGCTGCAGGTCTCTGGCAAAGCAGCAATGCTGAATTCTTGTATTTATCATGACGATCGGAAAGCGCTGAGCCGCTGGCTCTGGGCGCAAGATCGCTACATGGTGTTAGAAGTAAAAAAGCTGTTGGCAACGCCAAAACGCGAGTTGAGCCTGGGCGATCGCATTCGCAAAACGAAAATCCTCGCACCATTCGTGATCTTGTTCTATTGTCTAATCCTTAAAGGTGGAATCTTGGATGGGTGGGCAGGTTGGTACTACACCTTTCAGCGAGTCTTAGCTGAAATTCTCTTATCAATTCACTTAATTCAGGCGGAATGGGGTTCGCAAAAGAGCTAAACGGGCTAAACTAACACCAGGGATTCTACCAGTGTTCATTTCTTACCGTGTTTACTCGCGTCCGGCTGCTTCGGTGCATCACCTCCAGTCTTATTGTGTTGAGCTTGGGTTATATTCCAGCTCAGCTTGCGATCGCGCGGCAACAATCCCCCAACCCCGAAATGATTCTGATTTTAGGGGGAAGTTCTGATCGTGAAGCATACGCGGTGAAACTCGCTCAAAAGCATCCATCGCTCAATATCTGGGTCTCTGCAGGTTCGCCTGATGCCGTTCGCATTTTTGAGGCGGCTGGCATTCCAAAGTCGCGTCTGTATTTCGATCCGCGTGCGACAGATACAGTAACAAATTTTACAACCGTTGTTCCAGACTTTAAGCGGCGCGGTATTCAGCATGTGTATATTGTGACTTCTGACTATCACATGCGCCGGGCAGAAGCGATCGCAACTTTTGTATTTGGCAGTCAGGGGATTGCTTTTACCCCAATTGAAGTGTCTGGTCAGCATCGCCAAGAGTCGAAACTGCGCGTTCTGCGAGATGTGGGACGTTCTGCGATGTGGCTGATGACAGGGCGAACTGGCGCGAGTCTGCGATATCGATCGACATTTTTCAAATCAGCCCATCCAAATTAGGCTGCAGCGACAGCCCACTCAATCGCTCTCAGCACAAGCTTAGCGCGCACAAAATGCTTAGATTCACGGAGTGGTTCTCTTTACTTAGAATCTCTGCATTCATGCAAATGTTTCCTCATTTTGGGCAATTGAGCCGAGGTGCAGTTTTGCGCGTTATTGCTATTGCAACAGGGGTTGAGCCGTCATGGAGACCTACGTTGAAAGTCTCTAGAACAGGGGAAGAATTCAGCTTTATTTTCGACTCCACAATTCACTAAGTCCAAGATAGGAGATCTTCTCAAATGCCAAACCTTTGGAACCGTAGACAGTTTCTCACGCTTCTGGGTGGAACTGCCCTTCTTCCGAGTGCCTGTCAGAAGGTCGAGTCTCTCCCTGTTCGACGAGCCGCCTCTTTTACGATCTTCGACGGTCTCATCTACGATCAAAAGCCTGATGTCGGACTGACGCCCATGCGAATCGATGGGAGTGGATTTTGGAAAAACAACGATCGATCTCAGCCCAATCGAGAAGCTTGCCAAAAAACTGCCCGTGACGCCGCAGAGAAGTTTTCGCATTTTGCGATCGACATCGAGCATTGGAAGACCAACATCGACAAAGACCCAAAAGCTGAGGTGCAAGAAAGCGTTGATAAGCTTGTCCAAGTCATTCAATGGATGCGCGAAGCGGCTCCATCGCTTAAACTTAGCGTCTATAGCATCCCGCCGATTCGCGACTACTGGACACCCGTGCGAAACCTTCCCGGCGGACGCCCAAGCTGGAGGGCTGCAAACCAATTCCTTAAACCGATCGCCGACGCTTCTGATTTTCTCACACCCTCCCTCTATACCTTTTACGAAGATGTTCCCGGATGGGTAACTTACGCGAGTGCAAACATCGAAGAAGCACAGCAGTTTGGTAAACCCGTTTACCCGTTTCTCTGGTGCCGGTATCACAACAGCAACCGTGAGCGTCGCAATCAATTTGTTGAAGGAGACTACTGGCGAACCCAGTTACAAACCGTCCGCGATCGCGGAGCCAATGGCTTAGTTCTATGGGATTGGGCTGGACACGACAACCCTAGAACAAACATCTTAGATACTAAACAAGCTTGGTGGCAGGAAACCGCCAAGTTCAAGGCTGCTCTTTAAGTTCAACCCCCAAGTTCAACCCCTAAGTTCAACCGCCAAGTTCAATCACTAAGTTTAACCCTTGTTCTAAAGCACTGTGAGCTTCAACTTCATTCGTCTTGACCAATATACGATCGGAGATTATACCCCCGGCGCATCCATCTGGAAACAGCTTCTCTGGTTCTTCATCGGAGATCAATTCGTTAGGAGTCGCTTGATTCCTATCTCAGCCCTCAAAGTGTGGGTACTGCGGTCGTTTGGAGCCAGTATCGGGCAAGGAGTCCGGATTAAGCCAGAGGTTAAGGTTAAATTTCCGTGGCGCTTGAGCATTGGAAATCACTGCTGGATTGGTGAAGGTGTTTGGTTTGATAACGTCGCTCCCATTACGCTTGAAGATCACGTTTGCGTTTCTCAAGGCGTTTACTTTTGCACTGGCAATCACGACTGGAGCGATCCACAATTTGCGCTCAAGCCTAGCTCCATCTATCTTGAAGCAGGAAGCTGGATAGCCGCAAAGGCAGTGGTGGCCCCGGGCGTGAAAATTGGTTCGGGAGCAATTCTTTGCTTGGGTGGTGTGGCAATGCGATCGCTAGATCCAATGATGATCTACAGTGGCAATCCTGCGATCGCGATTAAAAAACGAGAGATGATGGAAGAGGCTAACGCACGCGATTAGCGTAGGCCGCAATTCCGAAAGCATGGTGACAGACGTTTCAACACGTTAGACATGAAATCATTAGTCCAAAAATTTCTATGAAAGTTTCAATTATTACCGTAGTTTTCAATGGTGAACAGACTATTGAAGATACGATTCAGTCTGTTTTATTGCAGGATCATCCTGATATTGAACATATCATTATTGATGGCGCTTCGACTGACAAGACGCTAAGTATTATCAACACCTATACTGGCAAAATTGCTAAGGTGGTTTCAGAGCGCGATCGCGGCATTTACGATGCGATGAACAAAGGGCTTCGTCTCGCATCAGGCGATATTATTGGTATTCTTAACTCCGATGATTTTTACGCTGATACAACTGTTATTTCTAGCGTTGTTCGGCAATTTGAGCAGACTGGAGCCAATTCGGTATTTGGTGACTTAGTGTACGTCACCTCTAGCGATCTCGATAGAGTTGTTCGGTATTACAGTTCGGCAAGATTTCATCCTGACCAATTTGCGTATGGTTGGATGCCTGCTCACCCCACCTTTTTCGTCAAACGCTGGGCCTATGAGCAGTATGGGCTGTTTAAAACAGACTATCAGATTGCGGCTGACTACGAATTGTTGACTCGGTTTCTGGCCAAGCATCGTTTGTCTTACAGCTACTTGCCAAAAACGATGGTGAAAATGCGGACGGGAGGCGTAAGTACCACGAATTTAAAGAGCAACTGGATTCTCAATCGAGAAATTATTCGAGGTTGTGCTGAAAACAATATTCAGACCAACATGCCAAAGGTACTTTCTAAATATTTTACTAAAGTCTTTCAACTTGTTTATCGACCCACATGAAACTTTTAGTCACAGGAGCCAGTGGTTTTGTTGGCACTGCCTTTTGTAAATCCTTCGGAAATGGGCAGCAATCGTCGCAGTTGTCTCATGCATCAATTCATGGAGTCGTGAGAGCATCTTCTCAAACCGCTCTGCTCCCAGCGCACGTTGAACCCGTTGTTGCAAAGTCCTTGAACGACCTTGCAGCCCGACAAGATGTATTATCCCAAGTCGATTGCATCGTTCATCTAGCGGCTCGTGTGCATGTCATGCAAGATTCTGTGAGTGATCCATTGAGCGCTTTTCGTGACGTTAATACTGAGGCGACCAGAGAACTCGCGATCGCGGCTGCAAAAGCTGGAGTGCAGCGTTTCGTTTATCTCAGTTCAATCAAAGTTAATGGTGAAGGACAGTCTGAGCCTTACACCGAGTCATCAAAACCGTCGCCTCAAGATCCATATGGAACCAGCAAATGGGAAGCGGAGTGTGCGCTGCAAGAGGTTGCCGCAGACACGGGGTTAGAAGTGGTGGTGATCAGACCGCCGCTCGTTTACGGTGCAGGGGTGAAAGCTAATTTTCTACAGTTAATGCGACTGGTGAAGCGAGGGATTCCGCTGCCATTGGGTGGCGTCAATAATGCTCGAAGTTTGATCTATGTTGGTAATTTAGTGGACGCGATCGCCACCTGTACTGTTCATTCAGAGGCACCAGGGCACACTTTTTTGGTCAGCGATGGCGTCGATGTATCGACTCCAGAGTTAATCCGAAATGTTGCGATCGCGTTCAATTCTTCTGCACATTTGTTACCAATTTCTCCGGATACGCTGAGATTTTTCGGAAAAGTTACACGTAAGTCTGCCGCAATCGATCGGCTCTTAGGTTCTCTCACCATTGACGATCGCAGTATTCGTAGAATCCTTGGATGGCAACCGCCTTATAGCCTCCAGCAGGGACTAGAGGCGACCGCTACTTGGTATTCCACTACTCATTGATCAGGTTCATAACTGGGTGCAGCCATTTCGCAAAGTAGTTTATTAAGAACTGCATTTCTGATTCAGAAATCGGTTTCTATTTTTTCGCCATGAATATTCTTCCAGCGTTTTTAGTTGCGAGTGGAACGCTTAGTTTTCTTCTTGTATCAGTCATTCGGCAGTATTTCAGTTCCCATTTGCTCGATATTCCTAATCATCGGAGTTCTCATACTCAACCGACTCCACGTGGTGGCGGACTAGGATTTGTCGCAGCATTTGCGCTCACCAGCATTGCTATGTTGCTCTCAGGTTCTACAATAGTAGAACCGATGTATCTGCTACAAGTATGGACAGTTTTGATTCCGCTTGTCATTGTGGGCATCTTTGACGATCGCGGCGATGTTCCAGCGGGTATTCGCTACCTTGTGCAGTTGGCAACGGCTGGAATAGCAGTCTTTTGGTTTGGCGCATTTCCGCAGCCTTGGTTTGCTTCACTGGGAGTGATAGGCGCGATCGCGGCGATTCTGCTGACTGTCGTCGGCGTGACAGCACTGATCAACTTCTACAACTTTATGGATGGGCTGGATGGATTGGTGGCTGGAGTGTCTGCCGTGCAGCTTACATTTTTAGCCATCGAGCTAAACCAGCCGCTGTTTATGATTTTGGTCGTCGCGCTCTTGGGCTTTCTCTGGTGGAACTGGTCGCCCGCTAAAATTTTTATGGGCGATGTCGGTAGCACAGTTCTAGGCGCGACCGTTGCGATCGCGTTGCTCAATCATCCCGGATCGTCGGCTGCTCAAGCCTGGACATCGCTAGCAATTACCTTACCGTTGATTGCCGACGCAATCTACACCTTGTTACGACGATTGGTGAACAAAGAGAACATTTTCAAACCACACCGCTCTCATCTGTATCAGCGTTTGCAGCAAGCGGGATGGTCTCACGGACAGGTAGCCACCAGCTATATTTTGAGTGCAGGCGCGATCGCAGCAAGCTTGCATTATTGGGGCGCAATTGGCGCATGGCTCAGTCTTGCGTCGATTAGCGTGGCGCTTGTCCTAACGGAGCGCTATCTCACTCGCCGACAGGGCACTCGAATGCGGACTGTTCTGTATTCCTTCGTCAAAAATTCTTTGGCTGGAACACGAGCAGGCTAGGTAGGTCAAATTTAGATTTTACGGAGTTAGATAGCGGTAGGAAACTTGTACTCTTCGTCATTATCTAAATCCGTGAAATCTCTGAGCCGCTTAAGCAAGTTTCATGAAGAAGCGGTGAAGCTGCCTGAAACAGCGCTCTCTTCTAGGTAGAATGCAGTAGATACACCTGAAATCCTGACTTCAACTCTTGATCACGCCGTCCTTTAGCTTGTAGCAATTGCTCAACTGCAACTGGTGCTGAAGCAGAGGAGGGAAACGCATCTACCAGGGCATCGTACAAAATTGTGAGTTAACGTGATCCGGAACAGGCAGATCGGGCTGTGCCATGCAGTTTACCCTGGAATTGCGAATGAACAGCATCTTGGTGATCGAAGATGATGCAGAAATTTTAGAGAACATTGAAGAAGTTTTAGAACTTCAAAACTTTCGGGCGATCGCAACAAGTAATAGCTTAACGGGGCTAGATTTGGCGCGAGAAGAAGCTCCAGATCTGGTCATTTGCGATGTCATGATGCCTCAGCTAGATGGCTTTGATTTGCTCAATCAGTTGCGGCAAGACCAATCAACCGCGACAATCCCGTTGATTTTTCTGACGGGTCGATCCGAACGCGCTGATGTGCGAATGGGGATGGAACTGGGAGCAGATGACTATCTCACAAAACCGTTTACCAACGAAGAATTAGTGCGAGCGGTTAATAGCTGTCTAGAAAAACATGCCAGACTCGCGCAGCAGTACGAAGCGAAAGTTCAAGAGGTAGAGTCTCTTGAGAAGCGCCTTCAAGCGAGCCAAGAACTAGCTGAGATGAAGGGCGTTTTATTGCAGAAGCTCTCTCAAGGACTGCGGCATCCCGTGTCCAATATCAGCATTGCAACATATATGCTGAGACAAAGCCTGTCTGAAGCTCAGTTTCAGCGCTATGTTGCAATTTTAGAAGAAGAGTGTGCGCGGGGCACGTCATTGCTAAATGAGGTTTCTAGCCTCCAAGAATACTTGCATCCTTCAAAGCTAAACATCCTGCGCAGCAAACTCAAGCTTCGCGGTCGGCTATAGGTTCAACCACATCAACTCTCGCGAATCGGAATTTTGACAGTAACCATTGTTCCTGTTCCGGTTTCGCTGATTAAGCTGATGCTGCCGCCGTAAATCTCTACACATCTTTTCACGATCGCTAGACCTAATCCTGTTCCAGAGACTTTTTCTGTGTTACTAGCGCGATAAAACGAATTGAATAAGTGTTGCTGGTCGCCTAGTGGAATTCCAATACCTTGGTCTTGAATCTGAAATAAAAGACTATTTGATTGGCAATATAAATCAATAGAAATTTTAGTTCCGCCAGGCGAATATTTAATACTATTTGAAAGTAAGTTAACTAAGATTCGCTGTAATAGCACTATATCTACTTCAGCATTAAATTTCTGAATATAGAAGTGTTCTTGATCGCGTGGTGAAAAAGTAATCTCATGCGATGTACTGAGTTGTACTTCTTCGATTAACTCCGTACAAACTTGGATGATATCTGTTGTGACTGGCTGTAGTGCTGGATGATTTTGCTGAATACGGCTCAAAAGCAGGATATCGTCTATCAGCTGCGTCATCTGCCTGACTTTGTTCTGAATGCGTTGAAAATGCTTCTGTGTCTTGGCGCGATCTGAGCAGTTTGCCTCGCTAAGCTGCGAGCAATCATTCATTGCTTCCAGTATTCCGGCTGATGAGGCGATCACGGTTAGGGGCGATCGCAGTTCGTGACAGATTTCTGCCAAGAATTGAGACTTGAGGTGATTCAGCGTTTTTTCATCAGTTAATGCCTCAGCCTCAGTGAGTGTCTCTGTGTTTAGAGAAGGCAGATGAAGAGCAGAATGATTGTCTTCTAGCAAACCGTCTGTGTTCCAATCGGAGTCCTGAACGGCTCGACTGATAGTTGCCAAGCAGAGCGGTTGGTGAGTGTAGAGATCGCAGACGACAAACCACTGAGAGGAGGTTGCGATCGCCGTTTCAGTCGCTGCCTGTCGAAAGCGCAGGTGTCCTTGCCAGTGCCCGTCCTGCAATGCGGTCAGTAACAGGTCTGCTAAGCGATCTCGATCTGTTTCGTCTACCGTTTCGTCGAGTGTTATTCTGTGGCTTGATTCAAGACCATGAAGCCCCAGCAGGTCTTGTCCAGCTTGATTCATAAATAGCCATTGCCCATCAAACGAAACCGTGCCGATTAGATCAGGGCTGCTGTGCACCAAAGATGCCAACCAAGACTGCTCTAGACCCGTACAGAGGTGATCTGAAACCTCGCACTGTACAATTGGTTCTGTCCATCGAAGCGCAGTTGTGCTATCGACTGAGGTGGCTTTAGGCAATTCAACACTATCATAAGATGGCAGTGAATGAGATGGATGCGGCAATGTTTGAGTGCCGCTCACGCGCAGCGCCTGCTGAGTTGATCTCATGGCAGATTTCTCCTCTCTACTAGATTTCTCCTCTCTACTATTGAGGCTCACTGAGCTAACCCCCTCAAGCGAAACTCAGTAATTACCACACAGATGATTTCTAGCTACGATCGCTGTATCCGTATAAATTCGGGCATCTTCATCGTTTCTTCATGTCACTAAGTGGTTTTTCCTTGTTAGGTTGATCATCTGCCTTACAGAGCCTCAACTGATTGCAGCAGCATTCTTTTTTCCATGTAACACTGAGATGCAGAACGCAGAATAACCGCAAATATACTGCTGTCCAAAGTATTTCACTATAAAAAATGTTAGTTATAGGAGGTTTCTACGGTCGTTTACCGAACTGTTGTTCCGTATGTTCCTAGATCACTGATCTGTCCTTATCCGTAATTACATTGATGATGAGACATGGCAAAAGTAAGTGATTGAACGATTCTCGACGGAGTGTAGTTTTAGATAGCCTTAGCAGTAGATGCTCCACTAAATTAGGGTTGTGATACGTTGCCCATACTACTTAGATGCGATGGTCGTCGTTCAAGTTAAGGATACTGAACTTTTTTATCTAAACTTTACGGGAACTTTTCCTACATAACCGAGTTTTTAAGTAAGTATTAGGAATAAGTGCAGGGATGCGATTGATTGTTCAATCAGCAGAATCAAGATTCAAGAATTAGTACAGGGTGCAACTTTTAAAAACGCATGTTTGCAATCTGACGTTCTGGTTGCAAATTGCTCTACCGCTCCACAACTAAGTTGTTCTACCGCTTCAGATTCAGGCGCAAGTAGCGTCTCAAATTTGCTCCACTTCTAGACATCTACCTCCCCACTGTAAAAGCCACTTTAAAAGCCCATAAGGTTTGCCTGCGAGGATGAAGTCTATGCGAGATCGACTTTCGGTTTCTTCTGCATTATCTTATCTATCTCGAACTGACTTATCTATCCGTTTCTTTAAGGTCTTAGTTCGATTACCCCAGCGATTGCGGCGATACATTCTCTTTGCAATTGATGGAATTATCTTTTTGGTTGCAACGTTTATTGCGCTCAGTTTGCGCTTCGACGAATCATCTCTGATTGATCAAATCGTTCACTACAGAGAAATTATTATTCTCGTCATTCCCATTAAATTCTGTATTTTTTATTTTCTAGGCATGTATCGCCCTTTGTTGCGATACACCGGGGCAGGAATTCTTTGGATTGCCCTACGATCGGTGATTCTCAGCGAGGCAGCCCTCAGTGCGGCTGGCTCATTGCTTGGCATTGCCTTACTGCCCCGATCGGTTCAGATCATCTCTGCTTTGGTGACTTGGATTGCTGTCGTCGGATTTCGGTTTTCAATGCGACAAGCCCTGACGTTAGCTGAGTTAGCCCCGCGATCGCGTCCAAAAGCTCAATCCCCGATCGCAGCCATTGCCCCAAAAATGGAACGCATTGTCATCTATGGAGCGGGATCCGCCGGGGTGCAGCTTGCTCAAGCCCTCGATCGCGAATTGACTTACAACGTCATTGCGTTTGTGGATGACAACCCAGATATTCAAGGTCGATGGATTGAGAAGATTCGGATCTACGCGCCGAGTTCGCTCAGAACTCTCATCGGACAATATCAAGCCTCTATGGTGCTGTTAGCTATTCCGTCTGCTAGTCCTCAACAGAAGCGACGGGTGCTGCAAACCCTGAAGGGATTACCCGTTCAGGTGAAGACGGTTCCGACTATCAGCGAGATTTTATCGGGCAAAGTTCCCATCGGTCACATTCGCAACGTTGATATTTCTGACTTGCTGGGGCGCGAAGAAGTGCTGCCCGACCCCAGCATGTTGCGAGTTAATATTACCGATAAGTCGGTGTTAGTTACCGGAGCAGGCGGCTCGATTGGTTCGGAGTTATGTCGGCAAATTGCTCAACAAGAGCCACGGCTGTTGGTGCTGTTTGAACTCAATGAGTTCGCACTATATTCGATCGATGCAGAGTTGGCAGAAACTTATCCTCACATTCCGCGTGTAGCGTATTTGGGATCGGTGACGGATGCGAAACAATTAGAAGAGGCATTCAGTCGCTATCAGGTGCAAACGGTCTACCACGCAGCGGCATATAAGCACGTTCCACTCGTGGAAGCGAACCCTGCTCAAGGCATTCTTAACAACGTTCACGGAACGCTCGTCACCGCCCGCACCGCTGACAAATGTCGCGTCGAAACCTTTGTACTGATCTCAACCGATAAAGCAGTGCGCCCGACCAATGTGATGGGCGCGACTAAGCGAACTGCTGAGTTAGTACTGCAAGCGCTGGCTGCTGAGTCCAGTACTCGCACTCGGTTTGTAATGGTGCGCTTTGGCAATGTGTTGAACAGCAACGGCTCGGTTGTACCGCGCTTCCGTCAGCAGATTGCTCAAGGCAAGCCAATTACGCTGACTCACCCTGCCATGACCCGGTATTTCATGTCAATTCCAGAGGCATCCCGGTTAGTGATTCAAGCTGGAGCAATGGGTGAAAGCGGCGAGGTCTTCTTGCTGGATATGGGAGAACCCGTCAAGATCTATGACTTAGCGATTCAAATGATTGAGTTGAGCGGTTTAGTGCCTGGGGAAGATATTGACGTTGAAATTACAGGATTGCGACCGGGCGAAAAGCTGTACGAAGAACTTTTGATTGGCGCAGATGCAATGACGACCAGCCATCCCAAGATTTATGGGGCAAGAGAAGCAATGATTCCGTGGAGAACGCTGGAGCCGATGTTAGATCAACTGTTTATCGCAGCGTATCAAAATAATCAGAATAAGCTGCGATCGCTGCTCCAGCTTGTTGTACCAGAATACAGTCCGCAGCGAGCAGGTATAGTGAGTAGTTCGCGCACCGAAGGAACGACTCGAAATTAAGTCGATCGCGCACAGAATAGCAGTCTCAATGATCGGCTGTGTGCTGCGTAGGAAGGCAGAGACATTCCATCGAGAAATGGAAGTTACTGAGTAACGGTTGTGTAGTTAATGCGGCGGGCTGCGGCAAGATCATAAGTTTTGAGGATCAAATTGCTGCGGCATTGGATAGAGCAAAAAAGCGCGATCGTTTGATTTTCGAGGATGGAGAGGTCTGCGATCGCGCTAATGGTCAATCAGGTTTTAGAATAGCAGTATTGTTGTCATGCTGCTGCATAGTCAACACCAGCGGGACTGAGCTGAAATGACTGATTCAGCACTGGTATCTCGTCCCGTGCGACACGTACAAACTGCTGCAACACAAATAGGAATTTCTTTCTCTAGTCTTTCCTGAATAGCGCTACCTATTCATCTACAGATAGTGCTGTAGACCTATTACATGAACGATCGCATCGCTCTTGTAAAGACGCGATGCGATCGTGTCTTTAGGACACGGCATCAAAGCTGATTAAAAGCCCACAACATTATCCATCTACACAGCAGAACAGATAGACTTACGAATAGATTTCTAAAACCTCAGTAGTTAAAAGTCAAAAGCCGTAAATTCACCGACCGTCTTTCCACCGAAATTTACTGAAATAAGCGAGGTTATCTTGCTTGAACAACCTCTCGGATTACAAGATTTGTTGTTCAAAAGATTCAATGACAATAACACGCTTTCAACAATAGGATTTTTGCCTGAATTCGGGCTTGCCATTCTCATGCCGTAAGTCGCAAACCTCTCTCAATCCCTGCTC
Source organism: Myxacorys chilensis (assembly GCF_059505265.1). Classification (NCBI taxonomy): domain Bacteria; kingdom Bacillati; phylum Cyanobacteriota; class Cyanophyceae; order Leptolyngbyales; family Leptolyngbyaceae; genus Myxacorys; species Myxacorys chilensis. The sequence goes on from NZ_JCACKG010000181.1 coordinate 57,337, forward strand.
CTAAATTTGGGAGGTGAGGAGCTAAATTAGAAATCCCTCTTCCACGTTTGGAAGAGGGATTTAGGCTGAGGACGGAAGACGTTTGTAAGAAGTCTAATGGTCTTTCAACAAAGCATTTCCTTCGCTAATAATCAACATCAGCTAAATTCGACACATCGCGATTAGCAACAATCCCTAACACGGACGTTCGAGCAGTGCGTAATCGTTCGAGACACTGCATTAACTCAGACCGGCTCGTTTTACCTAAACCCGCTACCAAAACCATCCCGTCTGTGTAAGATGTCAGCAGGTTGCTATCAGCAAGGTTGAGCAAGGGCGGCGCATCATAAATCACCAAATCAAACATGGCGTGAAAATATTCGCTCAATCGCTTCATTTTTTGCGAAGACAATAGCCGAGTTGGATTATCTGGCACTTGACCAGAGGTGAGAACATATAAATTTTCGTCGTCTGAGAGAACCGATGGAGCCGCACTCGACATTCCCGAAGGCGTTAGATTAAAGACACGCTGAATTGCCTGTTGAGGGTTGAGATTTGAAGACAATACCTCCGCTAGTCCTCGATCATTTGAGAGGTCTAGAAAGCCGCTGATTTGAGGATGTCGCAAATCAGCATCGACTAACAGGACCCGTTGACCCATTGCTGCCGCTGCTTGCGCTAAATAGGTAGCCACCGTTGATTTCCCATCGCCAGCGAAGGGAGAACTAATGACAATCGAGCGAATCGGTTGGTCTGCCTTGAGCAGTCGGAGTGTGGAATACAGCGATCGGAACGATTCTGAAAACCCGGAATAGCGGAACGTATCAGACTGAAGGTTGAACCTGCGAGCAATTCCTGTTCGCTGCAAAAGTTGCGGTCGCTGCAGAGCTGCATAAACCGGAATGCTTCCTAATATCGGTAGCTTGACTTGCTTTCGCAGTTCTTCGCTCGTGCGAATCGTGTCATCCATTCGTTCTGCGATCGTCGCCGCACCAATGCCCAACAGTAGTCCCGCGATCGCGCCCAACACTAAGTTTCGCTGCTTAGAATCTTTTGGATCTTGAGGCACGGCCGGAGGCGCAATCAACTGCCAAGGCACCTCTTTCTGAGCCGCCTGAACTTGAAGATTCTCTCGTGTGGCTAGAAAACGTCCCAAGCTATCGGTCGCAACATTGAGTTCACGCTCTAAGTCACTATAAATTCGGGAGACGACAGGCAATCGTTGAACTTCCTGCGCCCAGTACTGTTGAGCATCCCCTAGCACTCTTTGCCGCGTTTCCAAAACCGAGAGATCACTCCCGACCGATGCCATTTTATCTCCCAACACGCGCCGCGCTTCTTGACGCAGCAAGGGAATTAAACTCGCTCGCTGCTCTTGTAATACCGCGATCTCGGGTTCACCTGCCTGAAATCGAGTAGACTCCGTAGCGATTTTACTGTCAATCTCCCGCAATCGCTCAAGGACTTTCTGATAAGCCGGATCGGCCGCAAGAGCCGCCACCGCTCCTGATTGACCTTGCAGATTGTCATACTGCTTCTGAGTTTCAGCAATTTGCTTTTGCGCTTCTAGGCGCTGCTGCTCTAGTCCTTGAACTTGACTTGCGACCTGACTCGCCAGCGCCTCTGTGCCAATTAGGTTATTGCGCTGCCGAAAGGTCTGAATCTGGCGTTGCAAGGTATCGACCCGTTGGCGTGTCCCCTTGACTTGATCATCGACAAAAGTAATCCCCTGACGAAGATTAGCCTGTCGTTCTTGTTGGCTATACCTTAAATAGCCTGCCGCGAGTTGATCGAGAACAAACTTCGCTCGATCAGGATTAGCATCGGTATATTTAACAGCAATCAGTTTTGTGTCTTCCGGTCGAGAAATCTCAAGCTGGGTGATCAGCGAACCGTAACTGACGTCAGGGTAACGCTTTTGAATTTGCTGGAGGATCGGCTCCATCGTCTTCGGGCTGCTTAAAACTTGAATTTGTGTTTCATAGTCCAAGCCGCCAGATTGAGAAGAGGATTTTGGCTGTGTGGATAAGGGGTCTAAGCCCTGCTGGCTTTCCGCTGTTACGGGTTCAACCAGAATTTGAAATGTTCCTTCATATTTATCGCTTTGGTTAAACGTGACAACACCTGTTAACAGCGTAACTGTAACGGCTGTGCCTGTCATGAGAACAGCTCGGCGACGTAATATCTCGAAGAGCCGTGGAGACTGCCAGCTTTCTTCGCTCTCACCTAGATTGGAGTTGGAGTGAATTGCATAATCTAGCGCTGATAGCGATTTACCATTGCGCTCGACTATTGTTTGAGTTGAATTCCCTGAATTCGACTGATTATTCATCGAAATACCTAAGCCAATGATGGAGAAAACGTTGAAACAGGTGAAGGAATCTGAATCTGAATACTCAAGCTAATGATGGAAGAAACATGAGATCAGACGGAGAAATTATGAGTGAAGAAATTACAATCCGAACAGGAATCGGAACGGTAGAACGCGACCAACCGGTCCTAACACCGTTTCTAGGGTTTGTGAGAACTTAGCCGCGCCAGATTTTTCGACCACTACGACATCACCATTCTGTAGAACTGGGTTGCCGTTCTCGTCGATGCCGCGTGCCAAATCGATCGTGATTTCTCGACGCGCCACCGTTCCATTGGGATTTAGGCGAATTAACTCAACCGATTTCTTTTTCGCATCTTTGTTAAATCCACCCGCCGCTAGAATCGCTTGGTTAAGTGGTGTATTGGCTGCCACTTGAACGGTTCCGGGTCGCGTGACTTCACCGACAATGTTCACGTTCATCGTACCAGGAGAGAAGCTGGCGGCTCCCAGTTTTGACGCTTCGGTGGGGTCAAGGGCAGTGGCGGTTGGAATCGCGATCGTATCGCCTTGCTGTAGCACCAGATCTTGACTTAAATCGCCTTCTTTCAGCAGTTTCCAGAGGTCAATGGGGATGGTTTGATTGGTGCCAGCCCGGGTGGGTCGGCGCACCTCGATCTTCCGAACGTTTGCCATCTGATTGATGCCGCCAGCGGTTTGCAGCGCCTGCGTGATCGTCGGCAGTCCGGCCTTCACCTCTAGGGCATAAGGTCCTGGACGGTTCACTTCTCCAACCACTGCAATGTTAATCGGTTTAGCGGAATCTGTGGCAAAGTTAGCGGCAGCAAACTGGGCAGATTCTGCTAAGTTGACGCCGTTAGAGGTTGGAATAAAGATCGTGTCGCCGTCAAGCAATGTTAGGTCTTGACGGATGTTACCCGTCTGGAACAATTCCCACAGATCCACCGCGATCTCGCGATCGACACCACCAAGTTGAGGACGCCGAACAATCACTTGGCGAGGATTGGCGGATCGGGTCATGCCGCCCGCTTCTTGAATGAGTTTGGTGACCGTTGGAAATTTGCCATCTTTTAAGTCGAGGGCGTAAGAACCCGGACGCCCGACCTCTCCAGCGATCGCGACGTTTAACGGTCGAGCCGCCGCTAGACTAACATCGATCATCGGACGTTTCAGCACGCGGGCGTACTTGGCTGCGATCGCGCGTTCTGCCTGCTTCAGGGTCATGCCAGTGACCGACAAGTTGCCGACCCGATAGAGGTTCAGCGTGCCGTTAACCAAAACTTGATACTCTTTGCTGTACTCACCGACGTTGAACACGTCTACCTTGATGCGATCGCCTGCTCCTAACGTGTAGGCATCTACATTCGCCGCCGCTGCAACCCTCACGACTTGAGAGCGAGGAGCTTCGGTCGGGGTTTTGGCTGGAGGCAGGGCACGACTTTCAGGAGCCGCTGGGCTAGGTGAAACACTGGGTATGCTCTGACTGAACGCTGGCGTTGCGTTGAGTCCTGACAGATCCGCACTGGCCAATTGGGGTAGTGGAGCAGTGCTAGTTTGAGCCGCGACAGGCGCAGCGGATATTGATTTAGACGCCTCAGCTTTTTGAAGTTGACGGTAGACGAAGGTTGCGGCATCGGCTTGCGTCACGATGTCCTTCGGACGCTGGATCTGGCCAATGGGGATCGCGGCTTTGCTAGATGCCTTTTGCATCATGCTGCTAAACTGCTGATCCGAAACTGAGGCGTCTGGGCGAAAGTTGCCGTCAGATCCGGTTTGGACAATCCCTCGCTGCATAAGAGCTTGAATGGCGGGTTGAGCACGATGTCCCTCCAGATCATTCTTTGACGATGCAGGAGTGAATGCCGCTTCTGATGCCTCTGCTTCAGTTTCTTTAGATTGAATTTCTTTAGATTGAACTTTAGTTTTAGATTGCTGTTCTGCTGCCGCAAAATTCGATTTAGATGGCATACCAGAACTCAGCGACGCTGCCACAATCGAGTCGATCGGTAGTTGATCAACCCCGACTGATTTGATCCGAATGGGGGTATCTTTTACCCGTGGCGGCGCAGGCAGACTGGCTTTGAGTGACGGGGGCGGCGGGGGCAGTTCAGCGATCGCTAGATCAGATGCTTTTAAGTCAGGCGTTTTTGGCACGGATACTGATCGCGGCTGAGGAGGAGTGCTTCTCACTGCCGATGACAGAGATTCTTGCCCCCCTAATTCTGGCTGAGCTAACGCGGCTGGATTAGCAGCAGCGCGGGCAGCTAGATTCGATTGTTTACGCTTAAATTTGTCTCCTGTTGGAGTTGGGGTTTGAGCTTCAGTGCGAATTAGCTCTTGGGCGACGAGCGCCCCAAACGCGCTGATGGCGAGGAGTGAGATGTTGGTGGGTGTTAACTTTAACTTCATAAGCTCTGAGGGGGGTGAGACGTGCTACACCGGGCTGCAAGGGGCTGTATCCGTAAGTCAGTAATAATTCGCTCACAATACAGTGACTCGTCTACTGATACACGGTTTCTACTGATGTATCAGGACAATTTCCAAGGGGTTTGACAAATAATACGGAGGGGATCTGTCTCTAAATAGATTCGCCTTGTTCTGAAACGATTTAAGGGATTGAATTTCAGGTGAATCAAGAATTGAAGACGAATTCTAGAATTTTCCGAGGATTCCGAAAAATGTTTATTCTCTCGATTGTTCAAGCCGAATCAAGAGACAGCGATCGCGGGTAGGCAACACTGATGGAGTACTGAACTGCTTTTTTCTACAATTACTGTACTAATTTGTCTCGATCGTTTTGTAAAATTTAACACATTGAAAGTGGCGACGATTCGACCGAGTCATTTCTAGCCCTTCACCAAAATGGTACGGTTTTAGAGAACACTCTGTTTAGAAAACACTTTATTAATCCGTCAGATTTTAGTCTGTCAAATTTAGATGGATGAATTGGGGAAAACACCGTGAGAAAGATCTGGCAGATTGGAGTTGGGATACTTGGGTGTAGCGGACTAATTGTGTGGATTAGTCACACGCTACCCTCGATTCCAGTCCCATCTAGAGCGACGATCGCATCCCCAAAAGCCTTGCCTACAAACTCTTTGCACTATCAAGTTTATCAACTGCCGCAAAGTGAGGTTTACACGTTGACTCTAGATGCTACGCGGTATCCTGTACAGGTTGGCATCTCGAAACGCACAAATTCTTTGGCTCAATTCGCAGATCGTGAGGATGCGATCGCGGTACTGAATGCTGGCTTTTTCGATCCGGTCAATCAGAAGTCAACGGCTTACATCACGATAGACGGTCAGCAGGTGGCTGATCCTCATGAAAATGAGCGACTAACGCAAAATCCAAAGATGCAGCCTTACTTAAATCAAATTTTTAATCGCACCGAATTTCGACGCTATCAGTGTGGGCAGAGGGTGCAATACGCCATTGCGGCCCATCAAGATGCTATTCCGTCCGATTGTCAGTTGGTGGATGCAGTGGGGGGCGGACCGCGGCTCCTACCAACGCTGACCGCTTCAGAAGAAGGCTTTGTCGATGCAGCAACCGGACGAGATGCGATCGGGATGAATCAACCCAATGCTAGAAGCGCAGTGGGGATTACTAAAGACGGAGCGGTGGTTTTGGTGATGGTTGCCCAAAAACCGGAAATGCCTACTGCATCAGGACTTTCTCTGTCGCAACTAGCAGGATTTATGAAGGGGTTAGGCGTTCAGCAAGCGATGAATTTAGACGGGGGGAGTTCGTCTGCAATGCTCTACCAAGGACGCCTAGTTTATGGCAAACTCAATGAGAATGGAAAGCCGATTCAACGACCTGTAAAATCAGTGCTGATGGTGAAAAAATAACGATGGACTATGCGATGGATTATGCGATCGCACTCAAAACTCTACGAGCGTCTGATCCGATTTTGGGGCGAGTGATCGATCGGGTTGGAGCTTGCACGTTGGATCAGGCTCAACATACGGGTGATCTGTTCTATTCGCTGTCAAGGTCAATTATTTATCAACAGCTTTCCACCGCATCAGCAACAGCAATTCACGTTCGCTTTTTACAGCTTTATGCAAATCAGACTTTCTCGCCCGAAGCACTTTTAGAAACATCAGATGAAACGCTACGAGGGGTTGGACTTTCACGACAAAAAATTTCTTACCTAAGAGATTTAGCGCAAAAGATAGTAAATGTTCCAGAGATCGCAGAATTAGAATTATTAGATGACGAAACGATTATTCAAACGCTAACACACGTCAAGGGCATCGGGCGTTGGACGGTTCAAATGTTGCTGATCTTTCGGCTCCATCGCTGGGACGTTCTGCCCGTCGATGATTTGGGCGTTCGCTCAGGCATTCGTCGAGTATATGAGTTAGCAGACTTGCCAGATAAAAAAACAACTGAAGCTCTGGGTCAAGCTTGGAAACCCTATCGCACGATCGCAAGCTGGTATCTTTGGCGAGTGCAAGAGGGGAAGTGAAAATTAAATGGTGTTTCGTCTAAGATCAATTCTGTATATTTCGATTTACCCTTAGGAGCAAGTCATGGATGTTAAAGCTGCTGTCGCTTACGAAGCTGCAAAGCCCCTCAGCATCGAAACCGTTCAGCTAGAAGCACCGAGAGCCGGAGAGGTATTAGTCGAAATTAAGGCAACAGGAGTGTGTCATACCGATGCTTACACCTTGTCAGGTGCTGATCCAGAAGGCTTGTTTCCAGCCATTCTAGGGCATGAAGGGGCTGGAATCGTCGTTGAGGTGGGCGAAGGTGTCAAGAGTGTTAAACCAGGCGATCATGTCATTCCACTCTACACTCCAGAATGCCGGAACTGTGAGTACTGTCTAAGCGGTAAAACAAACCTGTGTCAAGCGATTCGGGTGACGCAAGGACAAGGGTTGATGCCAGATGGTACGAGTCGCTTCTCGATTGGTGGACAAAAAATCCTGCACTACATGGGAACCTCCACATTCGCGAATTACACTGTTCTGCCTGAAATTGCAGTCGCAAAGATTCGGGAAGATGCTCCGTTTGAAAAAGTGTGCTTAATTGGTTGCGGTGTCACGACTGGACTCGGAGCCGTGATTAATACAGCAAAAGTGGAGCCAGGAGCAAATGTGGTTGTATTTGGTCTTGGTGGCGTCGGTCTAAACGTCATTCAGGGAGCGCGGATGGTTGGCGCAAATATGATCATCGGCGTTGATTTGAACCCAGAGAAGCGATCGCTAGCCGAAAAGTTAGGAATGACTCATTTTGTGAATCCGCAGGAAGTAGAGGGTGATTTGGTTGCTCATTTGGTTCACTTAACGGGTGGCGGAGCCGATTACAGTTTTGAATGTATTGGTAATGTTAAGGTGATGCGTCAAGCATTGGAATGTTGTCACAAAGGCTGGGGCGAAAGTATTATCGTTGGCGTTGCAGGTGCAGGACAGGAAATTAGCACGCGACCGTTTCAACTAGTGACGGGACGAGTGTGGAGAGGAACGGCGTTTGGCGGGGCAAGGGGTCGAACAGATGTCCCCAAAATTGTCGATTGGTATATGGATGGAAAGATCAATATTGATGATTTGGTCACGAAGATTATGCCAGTTGAGCAAATCAATGAGGCGTTTGATCTGATGCACAGAGGGGAAGTGATCCGGGCGGTGCTGACGTTCTAATCCGCAGAGTTTGCATTACATCCTGTCCTACTCCTAGTCAGTAACAGACTAAGAATAGGACAGCTAAAGCAAATTACTCGTTGTTTACAATGCGTTCTCTCGGTGCAGAAACAGAGTCCTCAGTCTAATTTAAGATTACTATGGAGTTGTGTTCTGCGATCGCGTGAGCCACTTCTCTAGAACAGCATCAAGTGCAAAAACGCCGCCTCCCCCAACAGCAAACAGAAGATAAATCAGCGAGTATAGAGAAGCCGTCTCAACCGGTGCAATGTGAAAACCTTCACCTTTGAGATGAAAATAAACTGCGATCGACATTGTGAAGAGTAACGCTACTGCATTAAGCCGAGTAAGCAGTCCCAGTGCCAGCAAAATAGAACTGATGATTTCAGTGTAAGCGGCACAGTAGGTAAAGAAAACGGGATAGGGCAGACCAATCAGTTTAACAACATTGGTGGCAAATCCTTGAACATCGGCAAGCTTGCTAAATCCGTTGTGAATCATGAGTAAACCGACGACCACGCGAACCACAAGCCAAACGACCTGAAATTTACTACTGTCGGTTGAGCTTGGGCTTAGAATTGCGAATGGCGATCGCGGCTGTTGAATACTCGTCACGATTTTGCTCCTAAAGATTAATACATTCTTCTCAATAATTCGTCATTATAGATCGATCTCAATCGCACACAAATCTTCTCTCATGAGTAAGTCAACCGACAAACGGCACTATGCACCAGCAACAGATCGCAATCGCGATTTCATTCTAAACATTTTGCTGCAAGTCCTGCCCCCAGTCGGAACCGTACTGGAAATTTCCAGTGGAACTGGACAGCACGCGGTTTACTTTGCCCCGCGATTGGCTCCTCGTCGATGGCTGCCGTCTGACCCCAATCCGATGGCTAGAGAGAGCATCGAGGCGTGGCGGGAGTTGGAGCCAACAGAGAATCTGTATCCCGCGATCTCACTGGATGCCCGCGATTCTGTCTGGAGCATTGAGCGGAGCGATCTGCCAGAAGCATTGCTAACAACTGACTTTCGGCGTGAGACAATCAACGCGATCGTCAATATCAATATGATTCACATCGCCCCTTGGTCTGCTTGCCTTGGCTTAATGAATGGAGCAAGACGCCTGCTTCCGCCAAATGGCATTCTCTACCTGTATGGGCCGTTTAAACAGAATGGTCAACACACTGCACCAAGCAATGAGGCATTTGATCAAAGTCTACAAATGCAGGATCCAGATTGGGGTGTGCGTGACCTTGATGAAGTTGTCGCCCTTGCTCGCGCCCAAAAGCTTTCGCTCCTTAATATATATGAGATGCCAGCAAATAATCTTTCTGTTGTCTTTCGTGCCTGCGGTACTGAATAATGATCGTCTTTCATACCGTTTCATTTACTAATCAACCGAATGAGTTCCTTTCTTGCAGTTGGTAATATCAAGACAATCATCTTTACGACTTTCAATAATCTAAAAAGCTGCATCTTGAGTAAACAGTATCTGCTGTGTTTGCTGAACAAACTTTAGCTAAAAAACTTCATCCAATCGGCTCCGTAATCTTGCGTGATTAGTTGGAGTGAAATCAATTTTGATAACTGCATAAGCCAAGCGCGCTTGGCTTGACCAAACTCCGAGCGATCGCAAAATTACTTAATGGCTTGATGAGGAGTGAAGTGGAGCCGCTGGTAACAGGGGTAAGCGCAAGTTAGCGCTCTTGATAGCTATAACCTAATAGGCATAGAGGTTTCAAAGCGTTGCCACCTCAAATCTACAGGGTTACCACCTCAAATTTGCTATACAGATTGTTCAGCTTCTCACTCACGCTCGTCTTAATATCGATTGCTTGATTGATCGCAATCGGCTTCATAGTGAACCTCCCCTCAGCTATCTAATGGAAAATGGCGCTCGGTTTCGCCTGCTTCAATCAGGCTCAAAAAAGTCTCACTGATAATCTTTTGTTCTTCCTCTGTAAAATCTGTCTTGAGCCGAGTTTCGATCTCATTATCGCTGAGATCCTCATCAATGAGGGTTTGGAAGCGTTGCAGGATGTCAGCAACACGATCGCTAGAATCGTTTTCTGTGTTCATAATTTACGACTAGAGGATAGGGAATTTTGAAGTTATCGCGGTTCATCAATCATCTTATGAGAGTTTTACAGCAAACTCAAAATCGTCTGAGCCTGAAGAGATTAAAAAGCCTGCCGACGATTAAGTGATCGCAAGATAAAGGGATTAGACGTCGATTCTCACCCAAAACCAGGCAAACTTTTACATAACCAGATTTCTAGAACACGCTGCACAGTTCTAAGGCAGGTTTACGATCGCTTCCTAAATTCGATTTTGAAATTTCAAGTTTTATCAAGTCCTCGATGCACAGAGCATCACAGCCTCCGTTCTAATGAAATAACAGCCTTAGCGTTGGTTTGAGCCAAAAAGCTATGGGAACTGCCAAAACATGGGGAGGAGTCCTCTCTACGCGACCAGCAAGCCTATTTCGGCTCAACCCCTTTATCAGCTTAAATCGTGAGAAGATGTGCGTTGTTTAACAGTAAGCAAGGTGCCCCATAATATATCGTTTGCGTGATGACAAGCATTTGTTTAGCAATGATACGCAAAATCGTATGACTAAGCCAGAGCGAATACGGGAGGGTGATTTACCCTACCTCTCTGCTTCTACCCGGAACACTTCCTCACTCAAGGTTGATCCGGTACTGACGGCTCTCCTGCAAGCGGTTTGTGAAACAACCGTTTGGGAGTACGGTGAAGCCTGGACTCCTACACCAGACCGCGAACTGCTAGAAATTAGTTCAGCATGGTATACCCGAACTAATCTAAGCAGCGATCGCAGAATTGACTGGGAGCATTTTCATAACTGTAGCCAAAAGTTTGTGCTGCATCCAGGTGAAGGCTTGCCCGGTCGGGTTTGGGTCACTCAAGAAGCAGAATGGCTAGTCGATGCTGCTGCTGAGTTGAAGTCCTATTTCTTGCGGAATCAGATTGCTAAAGCCTTCGGAGCGAGAGCGACCTTCGGCTTACCTGTAAGTATAGGCGCGAGCCAGGCTATTCTTGTCTTTTTCATGTCTGAGGTTCGCAAGGAAGACCCGCACCTGATCGAAGCAACGCAGACTGCAGTTGCCCATTTAAGCGAGTTGTTGCCGCTTTGACTGCTTCGAGAAACAACCGATTGTCTTTGCACTTACACCCACAGACCCTTCGCGTCCAGACAAGAAGTCTTTGATGCGCTCCCATTGATCATCTCGTAGGGCGTAACGTCGAGTTGTCATGATTTCTCTAGGTGAATCAGCGATCGCTAATCCCAGTTTACCTAATTGATGACACGCCCTAGAAAAACTGCCTAATTGCTCAAGTTATTTCTACATGCCTCCTTACACTATAAACTATCGCCTTTTTCAGGCTGAGGTGCATCGACCAGTATAGAAATCACGACTGCACTAAAGCCAGCTAAACTAAAAGCAAAGTTGGTGGCGTGAGCATATTCCCACTGGTCTCTCAAGTGTGCCCAATCGGCTGGTACTGCGCTTACGGTCGCCTGTTCCATCACAACATTGACAGGTTCAATCCGTAGAAAATAGACCAGAGGAAAAGAGATCGCTAGACAAAGCGTACCTACTAGCGTCCACCAAAACGCAGGTCGGCGTTTTCGGACTAGAACGGTGAGTGCGATCGCTGAAAGAACTGCCCCTACGGTAATAAATGCACCCAGTCCTGGTGCGCCAAAGTATTGGTACAGGCTATTTTGAACCGTCAGGTAAAGCGCTCCATCGTACTGCATCTTGGCAGGTAGTTCTAAAGTATGGGCGAACTCCAACCCCATAAATAATGCAACGAGAATAAGTGTAATAAAACGCCAAGTTCTCAAAAACATAATCATCTCCCAGGTAGGGTTGAACGAATGTGTTTGTCTTGATCGAAGGGGATAGTTTATGAGTTGGTTGGTGCGAAGTGGAATATGATTTCTCGCTTTAACTCCCCAATTAATCCAGTGTGGCGCGATCGCATCGGGGATTCACTAGCCGAAAGAATAGGTCTTGGAATTTGCGGGTTCTGTTAGGATACAGCCCTAATTCTCTAGCTTTCGCGACTGCCTGAGTCCAATGATTCACTTCCAACTTACCGTAGATAGGGTGGGCGTGCCAATTCACTGCTGCAAGACTGACAAACAGGTGGCGCTCTTCTATCAACCTGAGAGAAAGGAAGAGCGATCGCTCACATCGGGGGTTACATTCATCTAGCAATGCTGGACGTTAGGACTGAACTTCACGTAGCCGACGTTCCAGGAAGCGGCGCTCACTGTCATTCGTGACCAGCTCCAGCGCACGGGCGTAGCTGTAGGCGGCGGCTTCCGAGGCTCCGACACGTCGTAGCAGATCGGCACGGGCCGCATGGAACAGGTGATAGCCGTCGAGTTCGGTGGTGAGCGCATCCATGAGTTCGATCGCCGCTTCAGGTTCACCGACCATTGCGATCGCGACCGCCCGGTTCAATGACACAATCGGTGAAGGCTGTAGGCGTTCCAGCACATCATAGAGCTGGACGATTTGCGCCCAGTCCGTTTCTTCAGCCCGCGCCGCCTGACAATGCAGTGCTGCGATCGCCGCTTGAAGCGCAAACGAACCTGTCCCGCCGCGCAGTGCCTCCTCAACGAGTGGCAGCGCCTCGGCAATTTGCTCATGATTCCAACGGCGGCGATCCTGATCTTCGAGCAGGACGAGATCGCCAGCCTCATCCAAACGAGCATTGCGCCGCGAATCGTGCAGCAACATCAGTGCAATTAGCGCCGTCACTTCTGAGGGCGGTTGCGGTGCCATCAATTGCCGCGCCAGTTGCCCCAGCCGAATCGCTTCGATGCAAAGGTCAGATCTGACTATTGTCTCGCCTTTGGTCGCCGCATAGCCTTCGTTAAAAATGAGATAAATCACCGTTAGCACTGCGTCTATTCGGGGAGAAAGATCGGTTGTGTCTGGCACCTTGTAAGGAATTCCTGCATCCCGAATCTTGCGCTTGGCACGCACGAGTCGTTGTGCCATTGTCGCTGTGGGTACGAGAAACGCGCGGGCAATTTCGTCTGTTTCCAGTCCGCCTAACATTCGCAGCGTCAGAGCGACTTGTGCCTCGATCGCCAATGCTGGGTGGCAGCAGGTAAAGATCAGGCGCAGGCGATCGTCTGGAATTTCATCAGAGTCGTAGATTGGCTCCTCGCTCGACGGAATTAACCCGGATGCAGCGTACCATTCCAGTTTTTCGCTCAACCGCGTCCGTCGTCGGAGGCGATCGATCGCTTTGTATCGAGCAGTTCGGATGATCCAAGCACGGGGAAGATCAGGCACACCACTGGTTTGCCACTGATTCGCAGCCGCTGCAAAAGCTTCTTGTGCCGCTTCTTCAGCAATGTCGAAATCTCCTATTAACCGAATCAGAATGGCGACAATTCGCCCCCATTCAGCGCGGTATGTGGCAGCGATCGCTTGGACAACATCCGATTTTGCGTTTGAAACCATACTTGGCATAAAAAATTTTTGGCAAGGTGTCGATTTGGGCAGTTGCCGTTCGACTGACTTACAAAAGAACTCAAAGGAGGTCAAGCTCGATCGTACCTGATGATAAAAAGTTTCTGCGAGGTGTCGATTTGAGCCAGCCTCATTCGACTCACTTGCAAAGGAAAAGAATGGAGGCAACCGAATGAAATATGTGCTGCTGATTTACATGGACGAAAACGCCCTGAGCGAAACCGAGCGAGAACACTGCTACGCGGAATCTGCACAATTTGCACAGCAGATTCACGCGAAGGGACAGTATCTGGCAACCGCCCCGCTCCATTCGGTCACGACGGCAACCAGCGTCCGGGTACGAGATGGCAAACCGTTCGTGACTGACGGACCATTTGCTGAAACGCGCGAACAATTGGGTGGTTTTTTCCTGGTCAATGCTCAGGATCTGGACGAAGCGATCGCGATCGCTGCCCAACTTCCTGGCGCACGTGTCGGTACGGTCGAAGTCCGCCCTGTGATTGAAGTCGCGGGCTTGCCACAGTAATGACTGCGCTCAACCTAAATCACACCTGAAACTTAGAGGAAATTCTGCAATGACCACCGCAAGCACCATCACATCTAACGAAGCTCAAATTCGCCAACTGATCGCCGCTCAACAGCGTGCCATTTGCACCAAGAACGTGGAGCAGATCATGTCCCGCTACGCTACCGAGGTGATTATCTTCGATGTCAAACCCCCGTTTCAAACTCAAGGAAAAGCGGCTGTCCGCCAAATGTGGGAAGACTGTTTGCCTTACTTCCCAGATGCTTTTGCGATCGACACACGCGACCTCACGATCGCTGTAAATGACACCTTGGCAGTTGCCCACTGGCTGTTTCGCTTCACCGGAATGGAAGACCAGCCAGCAATCCAAACCTGGATGCGCGTCACGGCTGTCTGCCAGAAAAATCAAGGCGAATGGCAGATCCTACACGAACACCTCTCGGTTCCATTTGATCCAGAGACCTCTCAAGCGGCATTCACGCTCAACCCATAGCGCTTAACCCATAGCTCAATTCACCGACCCAATTGAAGGAACGCCCAATGAAACTTAATTCTTATCTCATGTTCAACGGCAACTGCGAGGCAGCGTTCAAGTTCTATGAGCAGTGTCTCGGTGGCAAAATCGTCATGATGCTCACCCACCAAGATGCACCCTCGGCAGAACATGTACCCGCCGAATGGCATGACAAAATCATGCACGTCTGCCTCGATCTAGACGGTTCCCCTGGAATTGCGCAGAGCTCTAATCGTCTCCTAATGGGGTCTGATAGTCCACCTGGATATTTTGAAACACCCCAGGGCTTCTGTGTGCAGATCAGCGTTGATGAGCCAGCCGAGGCAGAACGCATTTTTCACGCCCTGGCAGAAAATGGCAAAGTGAAAATGCCGATTGAGCAAACCTTCTGGTCTGTTCGGTTTGGGATGCTGGTCGATCAGTTTGGTATCCCGTGGATGGTCAACTGCGAGAAAGCGGCTTAATCCTTCATTTCAGAAGACATCCACAAAAGGGTGCATCAAACGCAGAACAACAAAGCCTGTACAGGAAAGGAAAAATCAAAATGATTAAGAACGAGATCGCGCATCCAAGAATTGCTGCACAAGAGGAGTGGCTCGCCGCTCGCAAGACACTCCTCGAACACGAGAAAGAAGCGACCCAACACCGCGATCGCGTCAACGCCGAGCGGCGAAGGCTACCGATGGTCAAAATTGAGAAGGAGTATACCTTTGAGGGATCAAATGGCCCTGTCACACTGGCAGACCTGTTCGACGGACGCATTCAACTCATTGTTTATCACTTCATGTTCGACCCGGAGTGGGACAAGGGCTGCACAGGCTGCACAGGTTATGTGAACTCTTTGGGCAACCTGTCAATGCTGAGCGATCGCGACACGACCTTTGTGCTTGTCTCCCGTGCCCCACTGCCCAAACTCGAAGCCTACAAATCTCTTAGGGGATGGAGCGTTCCGTGGTACTCCTCTTTCGGGAGTGATTTCAATTATGACTTCCACGTCACGCTGGACGAGAACGTAGCGCCTATCGAGTACAACTATCGGGATAAGACTGAGCTGGAGAGAAGGAATGGCCCTAATTCGATGCAGGGTGAGGGACACGGTTTGAGCGTCTTCTTCCGCGTTGGCGACGATATTTTCTACACCTACTCAACCTATGCCCGTGGCGTTGAAGGACTCACTAACGCCTACAGCCTCCTTGATGTAACACCATACGGGCGGCAAGAGACTTTTGAGGACTCGCCTTCGGGCTATCCCCAGAAGCCGACCTACGGGTAGGAATTCTGTCAGTTTCTCAATTTCTCAGTGTGCCCATCACAGAAGAAATGTAATGGGCAAGAGATGAAACGATAACGATCAACAAAAGACAACAGGAGTCAATATGCAAACCGAATCACAAAAAGAACACCAGTGGCTACAGAAGCTCGTCGGTGAGTGGACCTGCGAAATTGAAGCGATGATGGAACCCGATCAGCCCTCTGAGAAGAGCACAGGAACCGAGAGTGTGCGATCGTTGGGCGGCTTCTGGGTTCTGGCTGAAGGGCAGGGCGAGATGCCTGGCTGCGGTCACGCAACAACCTTGATGACGCTTGGCTACGACCCCCAGAAACAGCGATATGTAGGCACCTGGGTTGGGTCGATGATGACCTATCTCTGGCTGTACGATGGCGATCTGGACGCGGATGAGAAGGTGCTGACGCTCAATTCCGACGGACCTGCAATGACTGATGACGAGAAGATGGCAAAGTACAGGGACGTGATCGAGTTCAAGAGCAACGATCATCGAGCGATGACCTCATATGTGCTGGGTGACGACGGGCAGTGGCATCACTTCATGACCGTGAACTATCGGCGGCAGTCATAGAAGTCGAGAGCAAATCGTATAAGCAGTGGAATGGGGTCATTCAACACTTTGTTCTACTGACGTTGTCTTTGATAGTGAGTGGGGGTCATTCTTTTCGACACAGTTTTGCGACGCATCTGCTGGAGCGTGGATATGACATCCGCACAATTCAGAAGTTGCTAGAGCACAAAGACGTGAAGATGACGATGATTTACAGCCACGTGCTCAACAAAGGCGATCGCGGTGTTCACAGCCCGATCGCCTGAGGCAAAGCTTCACGATCGCGCCAATTACCAGGCTGATGGTTCACTCTAGTTTCGATTGCGAGCACTACACGATCGCGACCTGAATCCGGGTGGATCATCTGTCGGTTTGGTTACTCAGGGGAGCAGGGTTGACGCTTGAGCATTGCACCCAAATGGACCAGTGAACTTGCCTTTGAACCAATTCGAGAACACGTCTATCCTCAACAACATCAACCCATAGCTCAACGCGATCGCTAACAACTCGAAGACTGGCAAGAAGTTGTTAGGCTGACTCTTACTGCATAGCCTGAGCGGTCATGACTTTTCAGGAATCATCATGCTTAATTTTGCATTTACCTCATTCGGTTGACGACACCAGTAGAAGCGGTAGCGAACCTTGTGCTATCTACAGAACAGGTGCGAAGCAAGAGCCGTGTTCAAGGGCTTACTGCTTGACAATACGGTAGCGTCGGGACCGCTTGTTTCACAGCATAGGTAGCTCCAGGCACTAAAATAAACTCACTCGCACCAACCCGACTGATGGGACTACCCCAATCATAGGTATAACCTAGTCCTGTCCAGGGTTGGAGTGCTGCCCGAATGCTTCTAAAGTACAACGCTTGATAAAAGGACTGATAGTTTTGAATGCCAGATCCTTGGGTGCGACCAGTTACTTTGGGCGGGAGCCCTGCAAAATTGAGTGGGCAGCGTCGTTGCGTAATGTCCGGGTTCACGCAAGGTCGGAAAAGATCTTGGGGACTCACCCAGAGTTCGACAAACCGATCATACTCCCAGTTGGGATTCAGACCCAGGTATTGCTTTAAGCGGAGCGTTAAGTCAGCTTCTGTTGCATTCGGATGCTGTTTCAAGTAGCGTTGGCAGAATTCTTTAACTTGAGGCGCAACCGTGACCCAGAGGAGTTGGTCTTCTTGTCTAGAACTCTTCACGTTGGGCTTGAGGTAACGCTCATAGACCTTTTGGCTTTTCCAGGTAACGACTAAGACTTGCGTCTTGGTTGAATTCCAGACTAGCAAAGGGTTGTTTGGTGTAATTGGAATGAGCGTATCCACATCTTTTTCCGGCTCAACCAACGCGGCCTCTTGAATGGCCGCACGATAGGCTGCTTGTAATGGGTCGGTTGAGGGTTGAGCAAATCCGGGTAGTAGCAAAACGCCTGGTGTGCATAATGCCGCCAGCACAGAACCTAACGCCTGGATGCTTCGCTGGGTGGCCCGCTTGCTCGTGCGCCTAACCAAGGGGCAACCAGGAAAAAAGCGGGCTGTTAGCTGCCGATCGCTTGCTCGTGATCTTGGCGTTTGCTTAGGAGCCTGGGCTGATAGCTCTTTGCTCTGACTACAAGGCAAAAGTTTCAGCAAAAGTTTCATGAGTTTGTACCTCGCTGCGGCGAGTCTTTAGGCGCTCGCCTCTTCTAAGGATGCCCTTCAGTTCTCATAAAGTCGAGGGCATCACAGCCGCTATAGCAGCGGTGGGTGCAACCTTGATCTACCTCCGTATTCCCCAGACTTTAATCCAATTGAGCAGTTCTGGTCAAAGGTCAAAAGTATTAACCGTTCTATTGCTCCTAGCATGAAGCAAGCGTTAAACAATGCCATCACAGCTGCATTTGCGCAACCAACCTTAAAGACCAAACACTGGTTTGCTCACTGCTGTTACTGTACCTCACTCGACTGAGAACCGCTATGGTTTAGGTTTGTGGCAACAATAGAGAATAGATAACAAGGCAATCATGATGGATTTACCGTTGTGGTGAGGGTATGACAGTCACAAGCTGAGTGCTATGGTTGATCGCAACGTTTGCCAGTTCAAACTGCTCAATCACCCAGGCATTCGTGATCAGATGGGTACTGATCTCAACGGCTCGATATTGGCTTGGTTCCGAAGCTAAGGCAGCTGGCAAGAGGAGCTGATCTGCTAAATGGACATCCACGGGCGCGGCCTTTGCATGGAATGCTAGAAGTTCCTGAGTAGCGATCGCGGCGACCTCTTCGGCAGGTAATCCGAGTTTTCCGACCGCCCCAAAGCCTGTCCGGGTCTGCTCATACTCAGCCGCCAGAAAAACGCCCGCTCCGGGGCCAACCCCTCGTTCTCGTCGCGGTTGCACTTGAGCTTTTAGCTGCGCTTGCTCTAACAAATTCTGTGCTCGACTTGCCATCCGTTGTGGAATATGGGACGGCAGTTCAGTGACGATCGCCAATCCCTTGACTTGCCGCAAAGTTCCCCGCTCTAACAACTGAATGGGTTTGAGCGAACCAACTCCATCCCCATTACCGCTAATCTGTAAATCCAACTCGCCACCGCCCCGTGGATACCAGCCCCAGGCAGTGAGTTTCACTGTTGCCTGCACTCCCATTTGTTGCAAGAACGGGAGATACACTTGCTCAATGTATGAAGCTGGCGGACTCCAGGGAACAAAAGTTCCCCCTTTCAAAGTGACGATTGACTCCCCTTTAATCAGTGCCAGTGGTAGCAAAACCGTTTGCAGAATCAGGGTTACTGCCCCGGCTGATCCGGTTCCCAGAGTTTGCGCTACATCAAAGGTGTACTGTCCGGCTTGAACAGGCTGGCTGGGAATGAATTCTAACTGGGTTGAACCAACGCGATCGCCTGTGACTTTTGCCTGACAAAGCGTTGCGGCTGCCCGTACCCCCGTTAAATGCTGGATTGCCAATCCTGGCTTTTGCCGTTTTGCTCGAATGCGATCAATGCGAATCGGTTGCCCAGTAATCGCCGCCAAACTTAAACTGGTGCGAAGGATTTGTCCTCCCCCTTCTCCATAGGAACCGTCGATGTGCAGCATCTTGTGATTTTGAATTGGCGATTTTGGATGTTGAATTTACAGATTAAAAGCTGTGTGGATGTTAGATATCGAGAATAACTTGAGATGTCCAACCATTGTCTGTTTTTTCGAGTTGAAACTGATGGAGCGTGACGGCTTTGACATCCACTCGCTGATGATGGCGATCGCGATCCAACCGTTCTCCTCGTGTGACTGCTGTTAGGTGATAGCCAGATTCTTTGGTTTCAATCTGAACCTGCTGTGCCCGTAACAATAACAATTCGCTGTCTTTGTAATAAACAAATTCCTGTAGAAAGTTAAACAGCAATAGATCAAGTTCCTCATTTTCTAGTTGAAAAGTGCGAGTCTCAGTGAATGCAATTGCCTCCAGATTATCAATCATGGTGTTGATCAGAGCATCTCCTGCGGATTTGAATACTTCCTCTAAATCGTCTCCCCAGGCATGAAAGGCAATGTCAGCAGTAGCGATATCTTCGAGGAATTCGTAGGGCATAGCACTTATTTCTGCTCACAGGATTGGAGGCGATCGCAAATTTCAGGCTTTTGTTGTGTAATTTGTTTGCCGATGAAAACAAGTTCTGTTGAGGAAGGTTCAAAGGGTTCTAAATCCCAGCGTCCGGCAACAAAATTAAACAGGTGAGTGCCTCCGGGAAACTGCACAAAGCCCTTGGCTCGATAGACATCAGAACTGAGAGAATCGGCAAATTCGGTGAAGCGGGCGCGATCGTATACCGCTTGTGATGTATAGCTGAAGGACTCGAACTCTGGTTGATGGCGATGATGCGGTGATGATTGTAAGCGCTCACGCCCAATGCCAAATAGCAAATCGGGATCAATCTGGCAGCGAATTGTAGGAATGATGGAAGCGATTTCGTTAATCGTGTGAAGTTTGTCCGTAATCGTTGCCAACTCCGGCTTAGAAACGAGATCCACCTTGTTGAGTAGCAGAATATCTGCTGATTCAATTTGAATGCGGCTGGTGTGTCCAATCTGGGGATACTTCACTAGGCCATCAGCATCAATGACGGTGATAACGCCATCTAGTCGTACCTGAGGCAAACTATCTTGAATGTCAAACACTAGGGCATCGGGTTCTGCCACCCCAGTTGTTTCCACAACAAGATGGTCTGGATTCACGGTTGCGATAATTTCATCAACCGCCGCTTCAAATTCACCCAGTAGCGAACAACAAACACAACCACCGCCCAGATCTGTCATCTCCACATTCTTGCCTTGCAGAATTTTTGTGTCGATCGCAATTTCGCCAAACTCATTCATCAGAATGGCGATCTTGCGTGGCACTACGGTCAGAATGTGTCGCAGTAGCGTGGTCTTGCCGCTACCAAGCGGGCCGGTAAGAACAGTTAAAGGCGTGCGTCCTAGCATACTTCACCCCTTCACATTGCCGATCGGCGTTAACCTAACCACCCGTTGACTGATGCCTGCCAACTCCGCCACTTCGATCACCTCATCGACATCTTTGTAAGCTCCTCCCGCTTCCTCTGCCAGTCCCGCATAGGAGGTACTGCGAACATAGATGCCCTTTTGCTGCATTTCTTTCTGAAGCTGCTGTCCCTGCCAGGTTTTTCGGGCTTTTGTGCGGCTCATGGTACGTCCGCTACCGTGGGCGGTGCTGAAGAAAGTTTGATCGCCTGTAGATACTCCAGTAAGCAAGTACGATCCCGTTTCCATGCTGCCGCCGATAATCACAGGCTGACCAATTTCTTGATAGCGGAATGGCAAGTCATGCATTCCGGGGCCGAAGGCGCGGGTCGCTCCCTTGCGGTGGACGAGTAACGATCGCTCCTGACCATCCACAACATGCGTCTCCAACTTGGCGGTATTGTGTGCCACATCATAAACCATGTGCATCCCCAGATCTTCGGGCGATCGCTCAAATACTTGCGAAAATACTTCGCGAATCCGGTGCAAAATTACCTGTCGATTGGCAAACGACATATTGATGCCACACTTCATCGCTGAAAAGTACGCTTGTCCTTCGGGGGAATGAAAGGGGGCACAGGCCAATTCGCGATCGAGAATCTTGATGCCGTACTTGCTTTCCATCACCTTGAGAAAGCTTTGCAGATAGTCTGTCGCGACCTGATGCCCAAACCCACGGCTGCCGCAGTGAAACATCACCACTACCTGATCAGGACGAGTTATACCCATCGCTTTGGCTAAATTCTTGTCAAAAATATTCTCCCGTTTGGCAACCTGAATTTCTAAGTAATGATTACCCGAACCTAATGTACCAATTTGGTGAGCGCCGCGATCAATCGCCTTTTCGCTAATCTTGCTGGCATCGGCTCCCTTTAAGCAGCCCTGCTCTTCCATTAATTCCAGGTCTTCTTCCCAACCATAGCCATTGCGAATGCACCATTGCGCTCCCTGCTCTGCCACCTTACGGAACTCATTCCGGGATAGTCTGACAAATCCGGCACTGCCAACGCCTGCTGGAACCCGTTCATACAGCTTATCTACCAATTGTTTGATATAAGGTTTAACCTCTTTGTAATCTAGATTGGTCGTCACTAAGCGCATTCCACAATTAATGTCAAACCCGATGCCTCCAGGAGAAATCACACCACCCTGATCCACATCCATCGCCGCTACACCCCCGATCGGGAAGCCATAGCCAAAGTGACCATCGGGCATACACAATGCATATTTGGTGATTCCGGGCAGGGTCGCAACGTTGGTGATTTGGTCATAGACGGCATCGTCCAATTCTCGAATCAATTTTTCAGTGCCGTAAATTCGCGCGGGCACCCGCATTCCCGCTTTGTAAGAGACTGGAATCTCCCAAATGACATCCGAAATTTGGTTTAAGACATCAACGGGGGCCATGACTTCACCTCGTGGACTGAGCGAAGGGGGTCTTCATTCGTAGATAGAAGTGCCTGATTCTGAATCATCACACCTGACTCAAAGCTGCTCTTTAGATTAGAGCAGCCCTGTTCTGGCAATCTAAAGGGATTGCATACAGTTTCTAAAGACACGATAAAAAGAACCTCTCTCTATAGGTTCATCCATTGAGCATTGTCACGAGTAGATTTCGCACTCAGCACCGGGATTTGATGAATAAGCCTTCAGTAGTAGATGCTATCTCTAATAAATTCGGGTGAACCATAAGCCCGCACCTCTAAAAGCCATGACTCATGGCCAACTCCCAGCAGGCTTGTACGCTGTTTTCTGATTAAAGCAAACAAAGTTCATTCAAGCGGTTTAGATGCCAATGGGCGATCGCAGGTAGCCTTTTTCGTGGGATGTTGAGCGGACTCTATTGTAAGTACGCTGTTGCCAAGGATGCGCTTTCTGCTGGAGTGAAGGACGAGCAACAAGCTGTGTTTCGTCCTCCTCCCACAGCACGCTTGCGTTGTACATCTGCTTTGAGCCAACGTTGCTCGCAGGCGGCGGCAAAACTTGGCAGGAGTGCCTCAAATGCTTTGCAGTGAAGTCCTGTCATTGCCCGTAGCAGACGGTCTTGTTGGAAGATGCGCTCCAGATTTAGCATGAATAGAACTTAGGGAACTGCTAGTTATTACCCCTTATTTCCCAACAAGTCTAATCAATCCCCTCCCTTGTCTGGGCGACGATGAAATCAACCACATCCTCCAATCGTCCAGTACGCTTATAAACTTCCCGCTGCCGCCTTGCGCCGTTGCCTTGCTGCATCGTCTTCCGCACGATCGATGAAACTTCGTCCCAGTCTCCATGCGCTTCTAGTGATGGGCGCACAAAGGCTAAAAGCTTCTCAATGAGTTCGCGGGCTGGAACGGCACGCATAACCTCGACATCGATGAGTTCTGTCTCTAATCCATAGCGTGCAGCACGCCAGTGGGCAGCGCGGATCAGTTCATGGCGTGTGGCTGGGAATGGTTTTTCTGCAAGTGCTTGTTCGTAACAAGTTCGTGCCAAAGCACGCACCAATCCCGCAACCATGACCGCTTCATCCACGGTCATAGCGACATCGGTAACGCGAAACTCGACGGTTGGGAACCGTTCGGATAATCGGACATCCCAGTAAATCTTTGTCGCTTCTTCTACACTTCCAGTGGCGACCAAGGCTTCAATAAGCGCTTGATATTCAGCGTGTGAAGAGAAAATTAACGGCGGACCGGAGATGGGCCATCTCCCCCAAATCTCCGTGCGATAACTGGCATATCCAGTATCGGTCCCAAACCAGAAGGGCGAGGAAGCGGTGAGCGCCAGTATCGGTGCTAGCCAAACTCGTGTCCGGTTCATCACCTGGATTGCCATCTCCGGATCGCTAATGCCGACGTGGACATGACAGCCAAAGATCATGAGTTCGCGAGTCAGTTGTTGGTAGTCTCGCATCAACCCTTGATACCGTTCTTTGGGGGCGATTTGCTGTTGCTTCCACTCAGAAAACGGATGGGTCCCAGCGGCAGCAATCAGATTGCCGTCTTTGGCGGCGGCAGCAATCAGTTCTCGCCGAAAGTGAATCAGCTCTGCGCGAACTTCAGACAGAGATCGACAAACCGGCGTGGCAATCTCGATTTGCGAAAGCTGAGCTTCCGGTTGTACGTCTTCTCCCAGCGTTTTTTTTGCAATTGGCAGAATTTGCTGCTGCCGCGATCGTAGTTCACGGGTCTTGGGATCGATGATTTGATATTCTTCTTCAACCCCGATGGTAAAGTCTTCTGTTGGAAGTGCCATTTTCAGTGGTTTGAGTTGAATTTTACAGATCGATGAACCGACAGGCCGCTGCCCAATGATTGCTGCAACAGCTTCTAGAAATTTTCTGGGTTCTCCACTTTGTCCATATGCCATCCTACGCTAGAACAAGCTAGCCCTCATCCCCTTGGCGATGCCAAACTGAGGCAACTAATGGGTGCAAGACCGGATGCAATGGGTTCCCAGGTTAAACCCGCATCGTGCGATCGGAAGAGTTGCCCCGTTTGGGTTCCAAATACCACCCAATTTCCCCAAGCCGTTAGGCATCCTGTGTTGATATTGTCCGAAAACCACTCTGGCAGCCCTTGATGGCATTTCTCGAAAGTTCCTGGTTGATTCAACGACCGACGATAAAGCGCGGCCTTTCCGCCTCGTGGACCCAAAGAGACACTCATCAAAATCGTTACTTCGCTGTTATCGCTGCATAGAGCGATCGCTCGGGCATAGGTCGCATGAAGATTTGCGCGATTGAACTGCCAAGACTCCCCGTGATCTTCGCTCCAAGCAAGTCCTTCAGCAGTGGCTGCGAGTACAAGATTGGGGCGCTCAGCTATGGTTTTGACTTCATGCACATCGGCGTGGAGATCGAGCGTCGGTTGCCAAGATTGCCCCTGGTCTTGTGATCTCAAGATACCGCCCACATGCACATTCACATACAGATCGTCAGAAGAACTGGCTGCTAGAGATCTCACGTCTGGTGCACCGCCCCAAGGCGTATACCACGCCTTACGCCCCTCCGCGTGATCAAAACTGTCAAGGTACTGAATCGTCCCATTTCTAATCTGCATCAGGTGTGCCTCTGACGTCCCAATTAAAATTGTTTGATCGATCGGAAGTAGACAATTGAAGCGGTGCTGATTCTCAGAGGCGACAGTCAACCACTCCCCTTCAGCAGAGCGCTGCCACACTGCCTTATGAGCGACGGTTCCTTCGGAGTTGCGCTCTGCGCTAATCACCCAAAGTTCCCTTCCCTGTATTGCCAAGGCAGTAATTGAATTCTCTTCAAGTTCCAGTCGGGGTTCAGAGTCGAGAATATACAATCCTTGTGATGTTCCTGCAAAGATGGAGGGCGGATGACGCTCAGACGTAGATCTGGCAACGGCAGGATCACCCTGAAGCTGGCTTGTACTAATCGGTTCTGCGCTCTGGGGTGCAAAGTTGACCATGATGACAATCTCCTTCTTGTTCGTAGTTTGCTCCTGTTTCGGTAGCGAACAAACAGGACATCGCACTGCGACCCAAGGTTGGTGTAAAAAATCGTGTTCTAATTCTAGTCTAGTGCTCATTTTTGGAGAGCGTTGGTGTCAACAGAATAAGATTGTTGATCACCTCATCTTTTCAACCAGTTCATGGCTAGAAGATTAGATCAATGAAAGAAGGCGAGTTTGTAGGATATCTAATCCCCAAAATTGGCGTTTCTGCTACAAGAGAGAAGCAAGTTATTTTTCAAACGCATGGCAGCCACTCTCAATCCTTACCTTTCAGGTAACTTTGCTCCCGTTCAAACCGAGTTAACTGTTGATGAATTGCCAGTCCTGGGTGAGTTACCCCCTGAACTGAATGGCATGTTTGTTCGCAACGGACCCAATCCCCAATTTCCACCGTTGGGACGTTACCACTGGTTTGATGGCGATGGGATGCTACATGGCGTTCACATCCAAAACGGCAAGGCAAGCTACCGCAATCGCTATATCCGGACTGGGGGATTTGAGCAAGAGCGGCAAGCAGGACGAGCATTGTTTGGCGGGTTGCTAGAACCTTCACAAGCAGGCTTCAAGAATGTCGCGAATACGGCTCTCGTGTGGCATTGCGGTGCGAAGCAGTTCCCCCATGAGAGTAAACGCCTGCTTGCACTTTGGGAAGGGGGTGCACCTCACGCGATTGATCTGCCTAGCTTAGACACGATCGGTTCTCACACCTTTAACGACAAGCTGACTTCCCCCGTAACTGCCCATCCTAAAGTAGATCCAGTGACGGGGGAAATGATGTTCTTTGGCTATTTCCTCGCTCAACCGCCCTACGTCAAATACAGTGTCGTTTCTCCTACAGGAGAACTGGTGCAAACCGTCCCGATCGATCTGCCTGTGGGGGTAATGATGCATGATTTTGCCATCACAGAGCACTACACCATCTTTATGGACTTGCCACTGACATTCCGCTTGGAACGGCTCCAGCGGGGAGAACCTGCTTTTGCCTTCGAGCGCGATCGCCCTAGTCGATTTGGAATTCTGCCCCGGCATGGCGATCCTCAAGCAATTCGCTGGTTTGAAGCGTCGAGTTGCTATGTCTTCCATACCCTCAATGCCTATGAAGCGGGAGATGACATTGTTTTGATTGCCTGTCGGATGGGCAGTACCAGTATCTTAGGTGCGTCTCCCGGTTCTCATGAGGGAGATAATCGGCAGATTGAAAGTGATGTGCCCTTGCTGTATCAATGGCGGTTCAACTTAAAGACAGGAACGGTGCAGGAGCAAACACTGGACGATCGCCCCTGCGAATTTCCTCGCATTAATGAACAGTATTTGGGACGACAGACCCGCTATGGCTACGCTGGTAAGAGTGCCCCAACCGAAATGCCGAAATTTGATGGTTTACTTAAGGTTGACCTGGATCATCAAAGCGTCCAAGTCCATTCATTTGGCAGAGGACGGTACGGTGGGGAGGGCGTATTTGTGCCACGACCAGGCTCGACCGTTGAGGATGATGGGTGGCTGATGACGTTTGTGCATGACGAAGCTCAGGATACATCTGAGTTAGTCATCGTTAGTACTCAATCAATGACTGATGAGGCGATCGCCCGCATTTCAATACCGCAGCGGGTTCCCTATGGCTTTCATGGCACTTGGGTTTCATTTCTACATTGCTGAGAATTTTGGGCTGAGAATTTTGGAGTAAAGCCATGACCTTTTTGAATAAAACAATCGTTCTGACGGGTGCATCGGCTGGAATTGGACGATCGCTTGCCCTGATGCTGGCTCATCAAGGCGCAAATCTAGCTCTGGCAGCTCGGAATCAAACTGCCTTGGAAGACGTGGTTCGTGCCTGCACTGAAGCTGGAGGAAAGGCGATCGCAGTTCCTACAGATGTGACTCAACCTAAGGATTGTCAGCAATTAGTTGAAAAAGCGATCGCAGCGTTTGGGCAGATTGACCTTCTAATCAACAATGCCGGAATTTCTATGCTGACACCTTTTGACCAGGTAACAGACCTCACCATCTTTGAACAAGTGATGCAGGTGAATTACCTCGGTGCTGTTTACTGCACTCACTTTGCTTTGCCTCACTTGAAAGCAAGCCGAGGGCTACTAGTGGCAATCTCCTCCCTTTCTGGCAAAACGGCTGTTCCGACTCGTTCCGGCTATGTTGCGAGTAAACACGCAATGCAAAGCTTCTTTGATACGCTCCGAATTGAATTGCAAGGAACGGGGGTCGATGTGCTAGTCATATCCCCGGGATTTGTAGCAACGGACATCCGGCAACGTGCTTTAGGAGCCGATGGAAAAACGTTAGGGCGAAGTCCGCGTGATGAAAGTCAGGGCAACATGTCGGTGGATGAATGTGTCCGTCAGATTGTTTGGGCAATAGAACGACGGAAACGCGAACACCTCATGACAATCAAAGGCAAAGTGATTCCCTGGGCAAAATTATTGATGCCAGGATTTGTTGACCGGATTGCTGCCCACGCTGCCCACACAAAAGCTTTTACCGATGAGTAGTTGCTAACTCAGCCCTACCAAACCCAATTGAGCAAAAATAGAGCACTCAGTAAGGCTTCTGTCACTACAGCGAGTGTCCCCGCCATCCCGGACAAAACCTCTCCTTGATAGGTGCAATTGGGCGAGAAGGATAGCTGGCAACAATCTCCCTGCTTAGCAGTGTCAAGACCAAGCTATTTGTTGCCTAACGCCTACCCAGTCCGACGGGCCATGAAAGCGGCAACTGCAAACGATAATTACTCGCGCCCTTCACCGCCGAAAGCGCTTTTAATTGGGTAGTGTTTGAAACGCAACTGCAACGCCTTTTTGCCCAATTCTTCAGCCGCGTCTGACAGGCTCAGTTCACTTTGGTACAGTGGGCGCTCAGCAGTCATAATTCTTCTCGGTTGCCCTCTTCATCCAAACTGGTCAGGTGAGGTCCCAGTTCTTTCGGTGGCAGGAGGTGACGTTGAAACCAAAGTCCCGCTAATCGCGCAACCTCGGAGAGTGCCCCCGGCTCTTCAAATAAGTGAGTGGCATTAGGGACAATCTCAAGCTGCTTTTCGCAAAGAAGATGCGCCATTGTTTGTTGATTGAGGTCAATGACGCTTGGGTCATTCCCCCCTACAATCAGCAAGGTTGGAGCCTGAACGCGATCGAGAACAGGTTCTGCTAGATCTGGACGACCTCCCCTCGATACCACCGCATGAACTATCTCTGGACGTTCTGCGGCTGCCATTAATGCGCCTGCTGCTCCGGTACTGGCTCCAAAACAACCGATTGGAAGATCGCGGGTATTGGGGTTTTGCGTCAGCCAGTCAATCGCACTTATTAAGCGATCGCGCAACAACGCAATGTCAAAACGCAACTTTTTGGTACGACTATCAACGGCTTCTTCTTCAGCAGTCAGCAAATCGATCAGCAGCGTTGCCAGTCCTGCCGCTTGCAGGGTTTCTGCTACATCACGATTGCGGGGACTGTGCCGACTACTGCCGCTACCGTGAGCAAATAGCACAACGCCGATCGCATTCACTGGGATACTCAAATTTCCTTCTAGCACAACTGAACCTGCTGGCACTTGCACCAAGGATTCTTCATGCGTCTGCTTGGATGTACTGTTCATGATTGCTGCTTTCCTTAGGCCTTCTGACCCATGTTTTGCATCAGTCCACCATCCACTCTCTGAGTCGGAACCTGTAACGATCGCCACTTCATTTGCCAGCTTTTTCTCGCTCATGATTCAACTCCGTTGTCAACTACTTTGAAACCGTTAGTTTTAGCAAGATTCAGAGCCTTAGGAACGAGGTGAGTTTGTATCGTCAAGATTACGACAGCAACTAGAACTCATACACATCGGCTGTTGGTCATAGGACTTTTCAAGAAAAGCTACTAGCTCTTTGATGCGCTGTAGCAGTGCTTTGATGTGATTCAGCAGTCTGGCTTGTTCTGCAATTAATGCCTGAAACCGTTCATGCTCTTCCATTTGCTTTTATCGTGTGTGCTCCTGAAAATTTTCGTGCTGATCGAAAAAAGTAGGTTCTAGAAATTTGCTCTGCCGTAAAGCCCCATCAATTCCACAGCGTCCAGTACATGGCTCTCCATAGCCTGTAAAACCTCTTCTTTACTCGCGCCTGAAGCGACATTGAGGGGTTGGTCTAGGGCATAGAGTTTGAAGAAATAACGATGGGTGCCATTGGGTGGACAGGGGCCACCAAACCCAACCTGATCAAAATCGTTTTTGCCCTGTCTGCTGCCATCGGATAGAGTATCTTGGTTTGGGATTCTTTCTGGCAACTGCCGCAGATCCGCAGGCAAGTTGTAGAGAACCCAGTGAGTGAACGTTCCATTAGGAGCGTCTGGATCACTAACAATCAAGGCAAAACTCTGTGTCCCATTGGGTGGGTCTTCCCAAGTGAGCGGAGGCGAATGATTTTTACCATCACAGGTGTACTCGAAGGGAATGGACGTTCCCGTTAAAAATTCAGGGCTGTACAGATGCATAAGTGTTGATGCTTGAATCACGATTGACTGACGATGTGAAGCAAGATCCCTGAGCCATAATCGGCTTTACAGCTTTCCTCCACCAGGACTAGCAGCATGAGTCAGGTCTGGTTTTTCCTCAGTAGGAGGACGTTGAATGGCTTGGTCAGCAGTAGGATACTGGTCGCGATCGCGGTTATTGAGCCGCACAAATGTACCGACCTGAATCGAGTGGTCAAGAGCACGAATAATGCGAACATCATTCAACCCCTCCATGCCTGATGGTTCTGGGTCTTTGTTTTGAAGGATGCAATCTGAGAAGTAGGTAAACTCAGCAGCAAGTTGGCTGTGTGGTGGAAAAGTGCGCTCCTGAGTCTCACCGTTAATAGTCAGGTAGTGTTTCAGTTCACCAAACCAAGCGTAAGCAGGGTCTAACCGCAAATCTCCCTTCGTCCCAACAATTTGATAAGTGGAAACTTGAGCTGCACCAAAACTGACGGTAAACGTTGCCAGTTGCTCATTGGGAAAGCGCAGAATCGCACTGGTCATCTCGTCTACTTCAGCAAACCGCTGTTCGCCTTTATTAGCAGCAACCGCAAACACCTCGATCGGCTCACTCTTAAATAGATACCGCGCTGCATTAATGCAGTAAACTCCAATGTCATCGATCGTGCCGCCTCCGGTCACTTCTTGCAGGCGAATGTTGCTCTCGTCTGTCACTTGTTGGGTGAAAACCGAGTTAAAGATACGCGGTTCACCAATCTGTCCCGATCGCACGACCTCAACCGCTTGCAAATTAGCAGGATCAAGATGCAGACGGTAAGCAATCATCAGCTTCACACCATTACTTTCGCAGGCATGAATCATCTGGTTACACTCATCTTCCGTCGTTGCCATTGGTTTTTCACACAGCACATGAATTGCCTGGTTTGCGGCTCTTACCGTGTATTCGCAATGCAAATGATTAGGAAGCGCAATGTAAACTGCATCTACTTCGCCACTGGTTAAACAGTCCTCGTACTCTTTGTAGGAATAGGTGTGCTGCACCCCATATTTCTGGCTGAGTTCCTTCAGCTTGACTGGATCATCAGAAACGAGGGCAACCAGTTCTGAGTTTTCAGCTTGAGCAAACGCGGGCATTGCGGCCTCTTGAGCAAACCAGCCTAGCCCAACAACGGCATACCGGATCTTGCGATTATCCCCTTCGGGAAACTGCTTTGCAACGCCATTTGTTGGTGAAGGTTGAGATGAAGTCATTAAAGTACCTCCAGCAGGATAACTGCCTAACCAACAGTTGTTCGACTGCGGTTCGGTCTTAGAATAATGTGACTTTGGCTACTGGCGGTTACAATGCGCGGCAGTTCTGCAGAGAGAAATTCTGCATCGTTCATACGCAAGAAATCACTGCGATCGCTTTGCTACCACCATAGTAGTTCGCCTATCTAGCGTAGAAATCCAGGAAAGTCTTTTCCTCTAACTTGTGAGCTATATCC
This sequence comes from Myxacorys chilensis, assembly GCF_059505265.1. Lineage (NCBI taxonomy): Bacteria > Bacillati > Cyanobacteriota > Cyanophyceae > Leptolyngbyales > Leptolyngbyaceae > Myxacorys > Myxacorys chilensis. The sequence goes on from NZ_JCACKG010000181.1 coordinate 88,630, forward strand.
GCTGATTGTGGTATTAAACCTATGGAAGGGGTTATATAAAGCTTGGGAGTTTCCGACTGAGAAATATTGGGTTACAACGTAACTATGCAGCCTGTTCCGCTAGAGTCAAGGCGCAGCGGGATGACAAACGCTCAAAAAGAGACGCTGAAGACATAAGGGGCGATCGCGTAAACTTGATATTCTCAACAGGCTGTACTCAAGCAGTACGCAAACGCTCAATATCCCGGATCGGTGGCGCACCAAATAGGCGAGAATACTCACGGCTGAACTGTGAAGGGCTTTCATACCCCACCTGATAGGCAGCGTTCGTTGCATCAAAGTTTTCCGCCAGCATCAGGCGACGCGCTTCCAATAGTCTTAACTGCTTTTGATATTGCAGCGGACTCATAGATGTCACTTCTTTGAAATGGTGATGAAACGATGAAGGAGACATTCTGGCTTGCTCGGCTAGATTCTCAACCCGCAGCGGTTGGGCAAAATCAGTTTTGAGCAGCTTTATCACCTCAGCAATTCGCTGCATAATGCTGCCAGATGTGGCAATTTGGCGAACTGCTTCGCCTTGCTCCCCCATTAAAAGACGGTAGTAGATTTCGCGGATAATCATGGGTGCCAGCATGGGGATATCCTGCGGCGTATCCAAAAGCCCGGTCAATCGGAGAGCGCAATCGAGCAAAGAGGCATCGGCAGTGCTGACAAACAAGCCTCTGGTGGAGTTCCTTTTCTGACCCTCGATCGCACTGGTTTGGGCAGTAATCATATCGCAGAGTTGTCGAGGATCTAGGTTCAGTTTAAATCCTAAATACGGCTGCTCTGGAGTTGCCTCGACAATAAAAGCGGTCAGTGGCAAATCAACAGAGACAACTAAATACTGAGCCGCGCCATAACGATAAGTTTCCTCACCTAGCAAGGCTTCTTTTTTGCCCTGAACAAGGATGGCGAGGAGCGGCTCACTGACACCGCATAGCGCAGCAGAAACAGAAGATTCTCGTTGAAATTCCAGCCCATCTATCGCTGTTCTATAAAAACCGTCGCCTTTGCCGTTGGTTTGCTGTGTGATTAATGCCGCCAATTTTTTGCATTGATTTGCGATCGCCATACAGTTTCTTGGCTCATTTAATCCCGTTCTGTTGAGCATTGTAGACCAATTCTAACGATTTAAAGCTCTGGATTTGGAGGATTAGGCAATAATGCGCGAGGTCTGTGTATTTATAGCTCCTGCTCTTGCAAATACGATGAACACAGTCAAAGAAACCAAATCAAAGAATTAGGCAATTGCCAAGGGAATAACTATGCTCAACGTAGAAAACAAAGTTGTGATCATTACCGGAGCGAGTAGCGGCATCGGTGCAGCCACTGCTAAATTACTGGCAAAAAATGGGGCCAGCGTAGTTTTGGGCGCACGTCGAGTCGATCGCCTAGAGGCAATTGCGAAGGAAATTCATAATGCAGGTGGCATCGCCGAATATCAAACGCTGGATGTCACACAACGCGACCAACTGAAAGCGATTGTGCAATTTGCCCAGCATAAGTTTGGTCGTGTTGATGTCTTGATTAACAATGCGGGTGTGATGCCACTATCGGCCCTCGATCAACTCAAGGTTGACGAATGGGATCGCATGATTGATGTCAACATCAAAGGGGTTTTGTACGGCATCGCCGCAGCATTGCCCCTCATGAAAGCCCAAAAAACGGGTCAAATTATCAATCTCTCCTCAATTGGCGGTCATGCTGTATCTCCCACGGCGGCTGTTTACTGCGCAACGAAGTTTGCAGTAGGCGCAATCTCCGAAGGATTGAGACAAGAAGTGGGGAGCGACATGCGAGTGACAGTGATTTCGCCGGGAGTCACGGAGTCTGAGTTAGCTGACAGCATCAGTGATGAAACAGCTAGAGAGGGAATGCGGGAATTCCGCAGATTATGCATTCCTGCTGAGGCGATCGCTCGATCCATTCTATTTGCGATCGCGCAACCGGATGATGTTGATGTCAGTGAAATGATCGTCAGGCCCACTGCCAGCCCTTATTAAAGTAAGACGGCGCGATCGTTTAACCACAGTACGGCAGTTCGCTAATCAGTTGGACAAGGTTTTTCCCCTACTACAATGAAACAGCCCTGCCCCGCCACGGCAGGCGAGGTCAGCAAGTCAAGCTGGAGGGAATTGATGTCCCACTCACCGTCTCCTGGTTCTGGCTCAAACAAGCAAACGGCAAACGAGAACTCCGCTTTGTTGTCTCCACTTATCCTTACTCTGGAGTCTACCTCGTGCGACTGGGTCGCAGACGGTGGGCAATCGAAGCGTTCTTCAAAACCATCAAGCATCGCTTTGGACTTCATCGCTTCGGACAATCCACAAAGCGAGGAGTCTATCGCTGGCTGATTCTGGTTCTGATTGCCTACCTCCTGGTTCATTGGAGTGGTCAAAGTACTTTACTTCCTCAACTTGATTGGAAGGTTGCCAGTGATCCCGCTTTGTCTATTTTGTTTACTTCTGTGTTGTGGTTTCAATTCTTCCGACACCTGCGAAGAACTGCCCATATTGCGGCACGATATCGCTTTGAGATTGTTCTCAAGTCGCTACCAAATCCGGCTTCTCAGGAATGGTGCAAGATCTGAGTTAACTCATAACCTGTTACAATCTCTCAAAAATATTAATGTACACATTATCGCAACAGAGAAGAGAATCTGAAGTTGAAAAACAGATAACGATAGTACTTTTTAGAAAAAACAAAAGAAAAGCTGATTTGACTAGCACAATTGATCATAACGAACATTGCTACTTGAGCATTTGCGGCAACGCCGTAGTCCACTTTCAAGAGATTCTTTATTTTTGATATAAGCCAATTGCTTCCAATATTTCAGCTAATGAATGGGCTTCTGCAGGTTTGAGCAGGTAAAAATTAATGCCTAATTCATAGGCACGGGGTAAATCGCGGTTGCCGTAAGCGGTTAAGGTAATGATCGGTAAGTCGTTGAATTGGGATTGCTGGCGTATCCATTTGATCAGGTCTAGACCCGACATGCCTGGCAGCCGCAGATCTAAAACAATTAAATCGGGTAAAGGAAATTGGGAGCGATCGCGGTAAGCTTCGTTGCCCTCAAGGTAGGCAACCGCTGCTTGTCCTGTTTCAACAACATGAAGAGAAAATTCTGAGCCAAGCTGATGGAAAGCTCTCTCTAGAGGGAAACGATCGGATGCCTCATCTTCTATAACCAGAACTGTTTTCTGGTGTAGCTCTTGTAATTGTGTCATCTTAATTTCCCTCTAAAAATATAATCTGTCTTAACTGATCCTAGCTTTCGGTGGACGGTTGAAAAGAATCCAATAAAGACCAATAGTCCGCGTCATTTCTAGTAATTCAACCGGACTCGGTGGCTTTGCTAAGTAAGAATTGGCTCCAGCGGCGTAGGCTCGATCTATGTCACTTTGTTGCTCAGACGAGGTTAAAACCACCACAGGCAAGTGTTTGATATCAGACTCATTTCTCAACCAGTTGAGGACATCGAATCCAGAGCGTCGGGGTAGTTTAAGGTCAAGTAGAACAAGAACTGGCAGCGGATAGCAATCCCGATCTCGATAGAGTTCTTGCCCGCTTAAGTAATGAATGGCTTGTTCTCCATCGATTACAACTTGCATAGGGCTAGCTATGTCGGCTTTGCGAAAGGCTCGCTGAATTCTAAACACATCATCCGGGTTGTCTTCTACGAGCAAAATTGTAGAGTTGTGCAGGCTATTCACGGCTTTACTCTCTGTAACTCCACCCAGAATTGACTTCCTTGACCAAGTATGGATTTTACACCCGATCGACCGCCCAGACGCTCTGCACCTTTGCGAACAATGGCTAACCCAATTCCGGTACCAGGGTAAGCATCTCTAGCATGTAACCGCTCGAAGACTCCAAATATCTGCCGTTGATACTGTGGTTCAATTCCAATACCGTTGTCTTCGACCCAAAGACGCACCCAGTGCGTCTTTTCTTCAGCCCAGATACAAATTTGTGGTTTACTTCCCACAACTGTAAATTTAGCGGCGTTAGACAGCAAGTTCACAACGGCTTGCACGAGGGTGGCATAATGTCCCATCACCCTAGGCAATGGTTCAGCCACGGTGATTTGGGCTTGTCGTTCTTTTAATGCTGATTCTACTTGCGCTTGAGCCTCTGCTATCACTTGTGTCAAGGAAACGGGTACAAGCTTAATCTCTTCTCGGCTCAGGTGGCTATAGGCTAGCAAGTCTTGAACAAGGGTATTCATCCGGTGAATGCTTGCAATGACCTGATGAATATAATCTTGCGCGACTTCATCTAATTGCTCGCCATAATCTTCAATGAGGGCTGACGCATATCCTTCAATTCCTCTCAGCGGTGCTCTCAGATCATGGGCAACCGTGTAAGAGAACGCTTCTAACTCGTCATTCGCTGCCTGCAAACGGACAGTGCGTTCTGCAACTCGTTGCTCTAATTCAGCAGCATACTTTTGCAGTTGTGATCGTAACTTCGACTGTTGAATGGCGATAGCCAATTGAGCCGCCACTTCCCGAAAAACTTCCTGCTTCTGAGCATTGAACGCATCTACTGGAGTCGCAAACCAATGAAGATCACCAATCGAGTTCCCCTCCACGCGTAGAGGCACCGTCAGGAGACTGTGATAGCCCTCAGCCAATAATGCTTCTAGAGCAGGTGAACGATGAGCAAGGGTAGAAATGTCTTTGACATAGCAGATCGCGCCACCGCATCTCAGTGAATTCAGTGACGCTGACTCTGTCATAAGGACGATCGCTCCAGCCAACTCTGTATCAATCTCCTCCGCCAAAATCTGAGTTTCAGAAGTGTCATTGGCTTTAAGCAGAATAACTGCGCCTTCCTTATAGTCAGCAATGCCCTTCAGCTTAGAAAGCGTTTCATGAGCCAATGACTCAATCGATTGAGCCGCTAAAATTGCCTGGTCAATCTCATGCAGAATTGCGAGGCGATCGGCCGATCGCTGTACGGATTGAGTTTGTTCCTGAGCTACTTTTAAGGCGTGTTCATAAATACGAGACACCGATAGAATTTGACGCCAGATGAAATAGGCAAGTATGGCTCCAAGTATAGTCGCCAGCGCAATACTACTGCTGATAACCGTTTGGGTCGTGCGTTGAACTGCTTCCGATCGGGTATTCCGCAGTTGCTCCTCGGTTTGAATAAACTGGCTCATGTCTCTACGAATCGCGACCATGATTTGATTGCGCCTCTTTAGGGATGCTAGTGGTAGAGCCTCGTTATTTTGTTTGCCAACGGTCAACGAAGGAATATAGCTACTCCACTGCTGATATTGCGTTTCGATCTGAATTAAACGTTGACCTTGGGAAGGATTGTCTGAAACCAGACTAACCAATGCCTCAAATGAAGGTTCGGCCAGCACCTGTGCTTGTTTGTACGGCTCCAGCAGTTCGGGATCACCCGTGAGTAAATATCCTCGCAGACCGGACTCTACCTCTGAAAATAGCCTCTCCACCCGGTTTGCTTGGGCAATGACTTGATCGGTATGCTCAACCCACTGCATCGCGAACAGAAGACGACTGATCTGCCAAATGGACACTCCTGCCAATAACAGCATTAGCGAGACTGGCAGAGCGATCGCCCGGATGAGACGACGTTTGAATGATACTTGGGGAGTCGGAGTACTCAGCATATTGCCATCTTACTGATTCAGCTTGCACAAACCCGACTGAAGAAGGGAGTAATTTACCAAATCTGTTGAGATGAATATGGCGATTCAGTATGCGATCGCGAGATGCATGGCATAACACACGGAAAGAGTAGTAACGTGCTGAAACTTCGGTACTTATCCACCAAATCTGCTGCGCTCAATTCTTTTGTGACAGAACTCCTTATTGTGGCGGGGTTAATTCTCTTGAGTTTGAACTAATTTCGTAGAGAAAGGCCGTCAATGCAAGGGAGCGACTGCCGTAAGGTCAATGAAGGAGCAATCAGCATTGACCTGATGATATTCAATTGACTCCAGGAGTTTCGCCAATTTCAGATTTGGTTTGGCTATGGGAGATCGCTCCAGCATTGTGCTTTAATTGCTGCACCCAACTTTTGATGAGTTGCCCTAATGGGCGAACCTGCTCTCAATGAGCCGCTCCCCGATCGCAGGTGAAGCTTTATCTCGCCGCTCTAGCTAACAAGACTGAGCCGACCGACAACCCTAGTATCGTCGGCAACCAAGCCGCGATCACCGGAGTAAGCACCTCTAGTTGTCCCAACGAATCGCAAATAAACGACAGCAAATAATACGTAAAAATAATAATTATGCTGATCGCAAAACTCGTGCCTTTTCCGGCTCGCTGAGGACGAATGCCAAGCGTTGCCCCCGTTAGCCCAAACACCAGACAGACAAACGGAAATGCAAACTTCTGCTGAATTCGTAGCTCCAGTTTACGAATTCGCCGTTCATCTCCGCTTTGCTTGACGATTTGGAGGTAGTCTCGCACTTCCTGAATATTCATCTCTGCCGAATCCTGTTTCCGGTTCGCCAAATCTAACGGCGTTCGAGGAAGCTGAATCTGCTGCTGATCAAATCGCAAAATATTGCGATACGACCCGTCTGGGGCAACGATATAAATCGTACCGTCGAAGAAATCCCACGTACTCTGCTTTCCATTCCAAACCGCCGAGTTTGACGTCACGATCTGATTTAAGCCCGCTTGCGAAAAATCGAGAACCGTCAACCCTTTCATGCGTTGCCCATCAAACTCCCGCGCATAGAAAAGCCGCTCCAGCATCTGCGCTTTGCTGCCGTCTGGCTGCTTCACATCTCTCATCTGCTCAAAGCGGATATTCCGTTCTTGAAACCTCGGTTTATCCTGTTTCAGAGCGCTTTCGAGTGTGACCCCCGCTTGATACTTCGCTGCCGGAACGATCGCTTCATTAAAACCAAACGTCAGCGCCGTCACAAGTAAACTCAGCACGATCGCGGGAGCAATCAACCGATAAACACTAATTCCGGCACTCCGTAGCGCAATCAGTTCACTGTCCGTCGAGAGGCGCGTGTACACCATTAGCGTCGAGAGCAGCGTTGCCATTGGAAAGGACAAACTGACGAATTCTGGCAGTTGCAGGAGAAACACGCGCCCCGCGATCGCAAACGGTAGCCCCAACTCGGTCATTTTCCGAATCAGGTCGAACACACTGCCGACCGACACCAAAATTGACGAAAATGCTGCCACCCCAAAAATAAACGGACCGGCAAACTGATTAGCGATGTAGCGATCGAGAACCGAAATCAGCGATCGCCGTACCGGACGAGCGTTAGAAAGGCTAGACATGGTTACGTCCTGATGAAGCGGTTAAGGCTGAAAGGCGTCACCCAAATAATACTGGCGGACTAACGGATTATTGTAGAGTTCTTCGGTGTTACCAGAGGCAAGAATTTGCCCATCACGCATAATATAGGCTCGATCGGTGATTGATAAGGTTTCACGGACATTGTGATCGGTGATCAAAATTCCCATTTTGCGATCGCGCAGATCTGCCACAATATCTTGAATTTCAGCAACTGCGATCGGATCTACTCCCGCAAACGGCTCGTCTAACAGCAAAAATTTTGGTCCGTCAATTCCGGTTGCCAACGCTCTTGCGAGTTCTGTTCGTCGCCGCTCGCCGCCCGAAACTTGAATGCCGAGCGTTGACGCCACTTTTTCGAGCCGAAATTCTTTTAACAGACTGTTTAAGCGATCGTTCCACTGCCACTGCGGAACCTTGGTCTGCTCCAACACTAAAAGAATGTTATCGCGAACGCTGAGTTGACGAAAAATGCTGGCTTCTTGCGCCAAATAGCCGATGCCCAATCGAGCACGCTGGTTGATCGGAAGCTGAGTCACTTCCAGGTCATTGAGCCAGACTTTTCCACTGTCAGGCTTCTCTAACCCCGTCGCAATATAAAACGTCGTTGTTTTACCTGCGCCATTTGGCCCCAAAAGCCCAACCACCTCTCCTTGAGCTACCGAGAGGCTGACGCGATTGACAATCGTTCTCGCGCCGTAGGACTTGTGGATGTTCTCTAATACAATCCTCAAAAACTAACTCCTAAAACCTCGTAGATGAGCTGAGAAAAACAGGCGAAACTATCGATTTGCAAACTATCGATTTGTAGGAGATGGGAAGGCTGGCTTTGCATTAAACGGCGTCGGAGCAGGACGAGGAATCGCAGGTGTGTTTGGAGTTGCAGGCGCGGTCGGAGCCGTGGGGGTTTCAGTAACAATGTAAATGGCTTCTACTTGCTTATTCGCTTGAGGTAATGCCAAAAACCGTCCCTCATCCACAAGATAAGTAATTTGCTCTCCACGCAGACTATTGCTCTGCTGAAGCACATATACATCTCCGGTCAAGACAATGCGCCGCTCTTTGCTAAAGTACACTGCTTGGGCCGAGGTTGCCTGAATTTGTCGTGCCGGATAATTAATTTGAACATTTCCTTTGACCACGACAACACCCGTTCTGGCATTAGCTTCGGTGCTATTGCCTTTAATCGTTAAGGGCTGCCCAGTTTGGGCGATCGCAAGGGTTGAGCGGCTATCCGGCCTAAACGAACTACCAACAATGGCAACAGAAGCAGCTAAGCTGGCAGGAAGAAAAACACGGCTAACGAAGCGAATTGGGAAGCGGCGCATAGCAGATCGCATATCAGTTAAGAGGTGAGCGGGAGTCGCAGTGAACTCGAATATAGCACTATAGAAGTTTAATCACTTCTACCAAACTTGATCCTCAAGCAATTTACCGAAGATTACGGATAAATTATTTGACGCTAGATCCGTAAGCGAAGTTTCGCTCAAAACATCGAAGCAAATAGACTTCTGTAACCAGTTTAATAGAGTGCCTCTCAACCCTACAGGGTGGTAAATCTAACGCTCTCACCTTTCAAGACAATAGCTCTGCAAAAGATTTAGCGATCGCTGGCTCTTGCGCCTTCGGGTAAGAAAGTGTCAGAATTAAGACTTAAATGTTGAGCGAATTCACTTCCTCGGAAACTGTAGGAACTGACCTGAAACTGAGCACCCATCCTGATTTGATGAATTGCCCCCACTGCCATTCCTCGCTCACCACTCAACTCAAACGCGCTACCCGTCTCGGCTATCACACGTTCTATTGTCGGGAGTGCCTGTCGAGCTTCAATGAACGCACGGGCACGTGGTTCAACTTTAGACTTCTTGCAAAAGTCACGGTGCTAGCTCTGGAGTAGGTCTATTCTTAAGCG
>NZ_JCACKG010000182.1:0-3831 GCF_059505265.1 Myxacorys chilensis
ACGAATTTGGATTACCCATTTAGCTATCGCTCCACACGTCTAGAACACGACCAGAAACTGATCACAAATCGTTCTGGTCACAAACCGTAAGTACATGAACTCAAGAAGCGGCATTCGCGATCGCACCGCTAGCCAAGGTGCAACCAACGCGACTATGGTGGCGATCGCGTAAACAATCGGACCGACAAGGAATTGCCGTCTGATCTTCCGTATTGTTTTTGCAGTAAGGTGGGGGTCAAGCAACCGATACCCGTGAGCCGCATACCGCCACATAGCGTTGACGAGGATACCAATGACGGTCAAGATTCCACCGTAGAAGGCAGCGGCAACTGGCTCGTCCGTTCCCCGGTGAAACGCTTCGGCAAGCACGGCGGTTGGAAACGGCAGGAATGCGATGAGCATCAGGTGGAGGACGTTCAGCAAACAGCGTTCCATCCACGCGGACGATGTGTTGCAACATAGCGTGGTGGTTGATCCAGATTGCGCCGATCACCACAAGGCTCACTACGTAGGCGAGGTAGGACGGTCAGAGATGGAGGAGTGCTGCCCCGAGCGCCGTATCGGGTGACGGCACTTTGATCTCGGTACCAGCAGGGTGATTGCGATCGCGAATACGCCGTCGCTAAATGCCTCCAAGCGGTTGGTATCCACACTCACTTCCTTTGTGGGTAGTCGTTGCTGTTGCCAAGTTTGTGCTTTTGCATGATTACTCCATCGAGATGCGATCGCACTCGGTTTAACCGCCAGCACTATCCTTACCAAGGCTGCGTGGTTGGGCCAATCGTAAATTCGTTCACGTTTGTGTCTTCTGGCTGGTCAATCGCAAACGTCACAACATTGACTACTCGATCAGGTGAGATGCCGTATTGCTCATACAACTTTGTCATTTTCTCAGCCGCATCTTGGTCGGTAATCTGACCTAACAACTCAGTGTTAATTGCAGCAGGATAAATTGTCGCAGTCCGAATGTTAGTCCCCTCTTGAGCAGACTCCATGCGTAGAACTTCCATGAAATCGCGTACAAACCATTTCGTCCCACCATAGATCGCACCACCTGGGTAAGCTTTTAATCCAGCAACCGATGAAGTTGTGATAACGTGCCCAGACTTTTGGCTAACAAACGTTGGCAACACAGCAGCGATACCATTGAGTACACCCTTGATATTGATATCAACCGTTTGATTCCATTCATCAGTTTTCAATGCAGAAAGTGGAGAATTTGGCATGATGCCAGCGTTCAAGAAAATAACATCGACGCCTCCAAATGTTTCCTTGGCAAGCGTGACGATCGCAGCATTATCAGATGGGTTAACTACATCCATCACTTGATAAACTGCTTGTCCGCCAGCTGTTTGAATTTCATCAGCCAGTTGTCTCAATTGGTGTTCGCGTCGCGCGCCCAAAACGACTTTCGCGCCTTTGCTTGCAAGCAATTTCGCGCTTGCTTCACCAATCCCTGATGATGCGCCGGTAATAATCACAACTTTGTCTTTAATCATCTTGTTTCTCTCTTTGTTTAGTCACTACTGAGTTCTGCAAGAGTGGACTTGCCAATCAGCCGAGGTTTCACTTCGGTTATTCAGATTTAAGCGATGCCATATCAATTACGAAGCGATACTTCACATCAGACTTGAGTACTCGCTCGTAAGCTTCATTGACCTTCTGAATAGGGATAACTTCGACATCGGCAGTGATGTTGTGCTTGCCGCAAAAGTCGAGCATTTCCTGGGTTTCGGGAATGCCGCCGATCATAGAGCCGGAGAGACTGCGGCGAGCCATGATCAGGCTAAATGCCGCAACATCTAGGGGGTTCTCGGGTGCCCCGACCAAAGTGATGTTACCGTCGAGGCGGAGCATGTTGAGATAGGTGTTAATGTCGTGCTTAGCGGAGACAGTATCGAGAATGAAATCGAAGCTGCCAGCGTGTTTCTGCATTTCGTCGGCATTGTGGGAAACCACCACTTCATCAGCACCGAGGCGGAGCGCGTCTTCCGTCTTGTCGGGCGAGGTAGTGAAGACAACAACGTGGGCACCAAACGCACGAGCAAATTTCACGCCCATGTGACCCAGACCACCGAGACCAATCACGCCAACCTTCTTGCCCTCAGTAACACCCCAGTGACGTAGGGGCGAATAGGTTGTAATCCCAGCGCAAAGGAGCGGCGCAACTCCGGCAAGCTCAAGGTTGTCTGGAACTCGCAGAGCAAAGCGTTCATCCACGACGATGCTATCGGAGTAGCCGCCGTAAGTAACCGGAGCAGTCTTGTGCTTGTCCGGGGAGTTGTAGGTGAAGATCACGTTTTGGCAAAACTGCTCAAAGCCAGCTTTGCAGTTCGGACAGGTGCCGTCCGAATCAACCATGCAGCCAATCGCAGCCAGATCGCCAGCCTTGTACTTCGTCACTGCCGAGCCAACTTTAGTGACACGCCCGACGATCTCGTGACCCGGAACAATTGGATAGGTCGTGGACATGAAGTCGCTCCACTCATTACGTACTGAATGGACATCAGAGTGACAGATGCCGCAGAAGAGGACTTCGATCTGAACGTCGTGTGCGGTTGGATCGCGCCGTGCGATCGTATCGGAGGCTAGCGGTGATGTTGCACTGGCAGCAGAATACGCTTTAGTGTTGTACATGGATAAATGCTCCTATTGGTTTACGTTTGGTGCTTGGTATTGCTCGTCACTGACCTGTTCCATCCAGTCCACAGGGTTGCCGTCGAGCGACTCCTGAATGGCGATGTGAGTCATGGTTGTGGTAGCTGTAGCTCCGTGCCAGTGTTTCACCCCAGGCGGAATCCAGACACCATCACCAGGTCTGATATCCTGAATTTGTCCGCCCCATTGCTGAACCCAGCCAACTCCAGCCGTCACAATGAGGGTCTGCCCCAAGGGATGGGTATGCCATGCCGTGCGAGTGCCAGACTCGAAGGTGACATTTGCGCCAGATGCGCGTGACGGCTCGTGCACCGGAAAAAGAGGATTGATGCGTACAGAACCCGTGAAATAATCGGCTGATCCCTCAGTGGGAGGCTGCGAACCGTTCCGCGTGATTTCCACGGTCTGTGCGCGATCGCCAGATGAGCCTTGTGTATTACCTACCTGCGCGAACCCCAAAGCCAATAAGGAAAATGTCATGACAGGTACCGTGAGTTGTTTCATTTCTGTTCCTCCATATTTGTGTTGAGTCATGCGAAGCTTTCCCACAGCGACCGATGCCTGCCGTGGATTTGAGGATGCTTCTTGTGCAATTCTGGGAAGCGCTTGACCCAACAAACCTGAGTGTTCTCTTGAAGAGAAATCCAGACGCTTACAAACAGCCGGAATCACGTTTCATTGCTTTAACCTCATTCTAGGCATCCTGACAGGCAAGCAATAGAACGATTGTCTAAGACCGTTGTACAATCCTGCAAACTTGCACCAATTTTGATTCAAGCCACGCTAGATTCCTCTTATATAGGCTTAGCTGCCAAACCCTTTCTGGACCTTGATGTGTCTATAAATCTATCTGAACGGGCATAAGAAATGAACGATGCAAAAACGAGTGAGAAGTCCGATAGAGCGTTGATGAATGACCCTCAGGCAAAGCGCGAGGCAGACAGAGTGCAAGCCAACCGAGAGGAACTGAATGAGCGGATTGCACAGGCGATTCGTCAAGATGGAACGATCGAGCTGCTGAAAGGATTGCACTTCAACCGTTTCTCTTCTCCTTTGGAATGCTTTCATAGTGTCTCTATCCCTTCCTTTTGTGTGATTGCTCAGGGTAGCAAAGAAGTGCTTGGTCGTGTTCTAGACGTGTGGAGCGATAGCTAAATGGGTAATCCAAATTCG